>DRQB01000078.1 GCA_011330645.1 Campylobacterota bacterium
GGTCCAGTGCTTTCCATGCCTGTTCTACTGCCCAGTTGCTTTCATCTTCTGTGATGCGTAGTTTTGTTTTCCATGTTGCAAAGAGTTGTTTTTTGAGTAAATCTTTGTTGTCAAAGTTGAGTGGGTCTTCGACATAGTCAACATTCTTCTCTTCAAAGAGGTTTTTCTCTTTGGTGAAGGCAGAGTAAACCACCTTAGGGGTACCAGAGATGATAGGACAAGAGGTTTGACCCATCGTATGTTTCACATAGCCTGGTAGTTCAGTTACCGCAGGAAACCACATAAACTCAAAGGCTTTACGTGCAAACTTTTTTTCATACAGCAGTGCATAGACATGAGACTGTGCTACTTTGGCTGGGTAACAAGAATCCACAGAACCATATTTGGCACCTTCTAGATACATGTCTTCATTGGAAAAATCAGAGAAAATGATGTTGTTTGGATTGATTTCAAGTGCTTCAAGATAGGTACGTAAAAATGGTGCGAGAGAGTAGATGTTTAGTACTTTCGGGATGGCAACTTTGAGTTTACGTCTATACGCCTTGTCTTCAGAATTACTCACTTGGAAATCTCGTGTCACTTGTTTGCGAAGTGTAGGCCCCCAACCGCCAAGCGTCACTTTGACCTGTTGCTCTGTTACTTTTGTCTCTTTGCTTGGAAAGTTCTCTAAAGTAAAGTTAGATTTAAAGAGTTGTGTAGACTCTTTTTTGACAAGATTAGGTACTTGGGCTTGCAAGTCTTTTCTTGAGTCTTTCAGTACTTTCAGTGCTTCATGTGACTCCACTGTACCCTCTTCACACGAGAATCCAGCAATGTACCGTACAGACTCAGAACTAGGCGTTTTTGTGTCGATAAAGGTACGAGAACAGTTAATACTACAGAAGTGGCAACGTGTACTTTCATCGGTTTTAGAAGTATACGTCATTTGTAAGGCTTCTTTCATACCAGAGAAAGTTGCATACCCACGTCTGGCTACGACATCTTTGGCTTCTATGGCTGCACCGTACGCTCCTGCTTCTCCTGGGTGAGGGTGTACATCCACTCTTGCATGTGGTACTTTGTCTTTAATGTAGTCTACCTGTGCTTTGAGTGCTGCTTGGTTGTACTGTGTACCACCTTGAAGTACAAAGTGGTCTCCAAAAGCTGCGAGGTTAGGTGCTTGTACGACATACTGCCAGACATTTTTAGGTAAAACTTTTGAGATACCTGCAAAGAGTTCTTCTTTGGTGTAGCCCTCTTTTTGAAAGTTGACTCTGTCTGTGTCCAAGAAGACCGCACAGCCATAGTTAAACATAGGTGCTTGTTTGGCGGAAAATGCCACATCGGCAAAACCTTCTACAGGTACACCAAACTGTTTTGCCATAGATTGAAGTAGTGTCCCATTTCCTGCAGAACATTGGTTGGAAAGACGGAAGTTTTTCATCATACCATTTTCCATAAAGAGCACTTTGATGTCTTGCCCACCGATGTCACAAATAACATTGATACTCTCACCAAAAGCTTTTTGTGCAGACTTCATATGGGCGATGGTTTCGATGATGTTTGCATCAGCATTAAGTGCACCACCAAGTACATCGGCAGCATACCCTGTGACGCCTAGCCCTTTGACATCATAATAGCCATGAGGATCTTGCTCTTTAATTTTTTCTAAAAGTTCCAGTGTATCTTCTATAGGGTTACCCTTAGAAAGTTGGTAGACTTTTAAAAGTAACTCTCCTTTTTCATCACAGAGTACGGCTTTAGAGGAGGTAGAGCCTCCATCGATACCTAAAAAGCAGGTAGTTTTTTCTGTCAGTACAGGAGGCACAAAAGGTTTGATGGCATATGCGTCTTTAAAGGCTTGTAGCTCTTCAGCAGAGTTGACAAGAGGCGCATCGTTGTTGTCATTGTTTGTGGTGCCTCCTGTAGCTACCATAGTTTTGAGTTGTATGAGTCCAGCAAAGGGTTTGTCGTTGTTTGCTTCGCCTTCACCAAAGATGACAGCTCCTAAGGCTGCATAGTACTGTGCATTGTCAGGGACGTTGACAAGTTTGTCAATATTTTCTTTATTATAGTCTACGCCACGTTCATCCCAAATCTCAGCGATACGCATACGCCAACACTCTTGTAAAAATGGCAGGTAAGTGTTAGGCCCTCCCAGTAAAAGGACATTTGGCATGAGAGTATTTCCACGTGTAAGTACAGTGAGATTTTGCATGACGATAGCATCGGCAAGAGAGTTCATAATTTCGTCAGAGGGTACAGAAGTTTTGACAAGGTTTACGATGTCCGTCTCGGCAAAAACACCACACTTCGCTGCAACATGGTGAAGCTTGTCTGTTTGGAAGGTCAGTTTTTGTACATCTTCTGCTTCCATCCCAACTTTCATCGTACATTTTTCTATGGTGGCACCAGTTCCAGATGCACATTTGTCATTCATAGAGGTGAGTACAGATTTTTTACCATCTTCACTTTGCTTAAAGTGGATGATTTTTGCATCCTGGCCACCGAGTTCGATGACGGCTCTCACGTCTGGGTGGTTATGCTCAACTGCAAGAACTACCGCATTCACCTCTTGGACAAAACGGGCATTAATCGTTGGTGCAATGCGCGTGGCACCAGAGCCTGTGATGTAAGATTTGTCTATGTTGTTGTAAATGTCTGGGTGGATGTGAGAGAGTTCTTCAAGAAGTCTGAGAAGTGTGGGTGCTTGTTTTGTATCATGTGCAGTGTAGGCTTTGGCAACAATGTGAAAGTGCTCATCACAGACGACATATTTGACTGTGGTAGAGCCAATGTCAATACCTAGAGAATATTTTTTCTTTTGCATACTTTGTGTCATGTTATTCCTTGTGAGGGGCATTTAAACTTTTAAATACCCAAAGTATCCATAGTAGTCCTAAAAGGATGAAAGGGATACTTAACATTTGTCCCGTCGTAAAGGGTAGGGATGTGGTGTAGTCTGCCTGACGTGTTTTAGTATATTCGAGTAAAAAACGTACGGTAAACATATAGGTAAAGAAGAGACCAGGAGCAAGTTTGCTAAACAAATCTGGAGAGATTTTTTTGTAGACACTGACTAAAATGAGTAACAAAATGAGATAAGCACTTGCTTCATAAAGTTGTACAGGATGACGCGGAATCATATCGATACGTTCAAAAATGATTCCCCAAGGCTTGTCTGTAGGAAGACCCAGTATCTCAGAGTTGAAAAAGTTACCAAAACGTACAAATGCTGCAGTCAGTGCACCAGGTATGGCGACACGTGAAACAAGCCATAAGTAAGAGAGATTATATTTCTTAGCAAAAAAATACATAGCGATAAGCACGCCAAGGAGTCCGCCATGACTTGCCAGTCCACCTTTCCATATCTTTAAAATTTCAAGAGGATGAGACAAATAAAATGCTGGTTCATAAGCAAAACAATGCATGAGTCTTGATCCAATCACTGCGCCTACCATAAGATAGATAAGCAGTGTTTCTATAATCTCA
>DRQB01000079.1 GCA_011330645.1 Campylobacterota bacterium
AGAGGGTTAAAAATAGAGGCTATAAAGAGATACGGTTTCACTCTCATAACTCCGCATCCATACTAAGAGCCAAACATTTTGATGAAGACTTGGTACGTGTAGGCATAGGCGCATACGGCTACAATGAACTGCCACTTGCTTTTGATAAAATAGCCTTGAAACCTGTCCTCTCTCTCCATGCAAAAAAAATCGCAACACGCATACTCAACGAGGGTGAAAGAGTGGGGTATGGCGGTGACTTTATAGCACCTAAAGAGATGAAAGTTTCTACCTATGATTTGGGCTATGGTGATGGCTGGTGCAGAGGAGATAGCTCTAAACCTTTTATCACTGCAGAGACCTTACCCATACTGGGGCGTGTATCGATGGATTTTATCTCTCTTGAGAGTGATAAGGAAGAAGTGTGTGTAATGAATAATGCACAAGATGCAGCGAAACAACTAAATACCATCTCTTATGAGATTACTACAGCGTTACAGAGTGATATTGAAAAGGTTGTGGTGTAATTGGTGGAGGTGAGGGGAATTGAACCCCTGTCCTAAAATAGCTAGAACTATGACTCTACATGCTTAGTCGGTGTTGTTAATTTTAATCTAGTTTTGTACTACACTCAAAACTTTGCTAGACGAGCTAAGATTCTCACCTTGTGGCATAGCTTCCACGAGGCATAGTCATCAGATGTGATACCCAAAATGTCCGAAGACTCCTGTTAAGATGACACTCCCAGGCAGGGCAGTCCTCCGCGTGAGCGGGGTTAATGACTTACGCTACTGCGTAAGCTGGACGGTAATCTGTATTGTTTGCGTTTAAATGCGTGTGAGCCGCGTAACGGAATTGCTCAGTCCGACATGCACATAGCCCCGACTACTCCAGTCGAAACCAAGTCACCCCCATATTTGGAAAGTGGTGGATTTTAACACTTTTGGGTTATTTTGTCAATAGCCATTATATCCTAAGGTATATAACGCTAGAATTTCGTTATATACTAAAGGATATAACCGTGGAACTTAGCTCAGGACTTACCTTAGAAATATTGGGTCAACCTTTTTTGTTAGAAAAACGTATAGAACTGTTACGTGCCATCAAAGAACATGGGTCTATTTCTAAAGCTGCGAGGGCTGTACCTATGAGTTATAAGAGTGCATGGGAAGCCATAGATACAATGAATACACTTTCGATCGAACCCATAGTGGAACGAGAAACAGGGGGTAAAAATGGTGGAGGTACAACAGTCACTGCGTATGGGCTAAAACTCTTAGAAACGTATAAGGTACTTAAAGAGGAACATACACATTTTTTACAGAGGTTAGCTGAAGTGACAAATGTAGAAAGTGGAGAATTTAAGACTATTGGGCGACTTGCTTTACAACTTTCAGCACGCAATCAAATAGCAGTAGAGGTGCAGCATATTGATTCACATAGTGTCAATGCAAATATTATTTTAAAACTTAAATGTGGACAGATACTTCACGCTGTTATTACCCAAGAGGCAGTGGATAATTTACAAATCCAAGAAGGACAAACTGTGACCGCTTTGTTCAAATCAAATATGGTGCTTGTTTCTTCTCATACAAAACAGATTAAAAATACCAATGTCATTGAAGGTGTCATTTCTGAAATAGCGTCAGATAAAGAAAATGTGAAACTTACTGTGGACATAGGTACACAGGATAAGATAGTCTCTGTCATGCCTCAAACAGATGTGGATAAAAAGTTACTCCTAAAAGGAAACAGTGTGAAACTTCTTATCCGTAATCATGACATTATGATAGGAAGATAGAACGTGAAAAGACTGACAATAATGTTTTTCATACTGTTACCACTTTCTGTGATATATGCCCATGAGAATATATATGTACACCATTTAAAATCGAATATGATACCTATATATGAAGTATCTCCTCAAGAGGTAGATTCTTTTTCTGATATGTTCTTGCAAGGGATATTCTATGGACGCTTGCGTATGAACAGTTTTGGTTTCCGCTGGGATACTGAAGTAGAAGGCAAACGTAAAAATCATGCCATTGCTGCAGTGGGAGGAAGTCTTATTTATAAAAGTGCTTATTTTCATGGTTTTGCTGTTACCGCTGGACTATATACTTCGCAGGTAAAGGGGAGTCTTGATAGGCATAAAGCCAGCTTATATAAAGCAGGAAAAGATGCTTTTAGTCGTTATGATTTACTGACTGAGGGAGAACGAGGGATGACTTCTTTGGCAGAAGGATATTTAGAATATAAGCATTATAAGAGTTCTTTAAAAGTAGGACGGCAACTTTTTGAGAGCTTTCTCACTAAAAGTAATGACACAAAAATGATACCCAATGCCTTTGAAGGTTTTACTTTAAGTAGTAAGACGTTGCCTCATACCCACTTGAAAATGGGATATTTTACAAAACAGAAGCTAAGGGACCATAGTACCTTTCATCATATGTTGGCATATGGCGATGACCCAAATGACCCTTATGCTCAGTACAGCCAAAATGATGATTCCAATATGCATAGGGGATTGAAACAATCAGAACTTCAGGCTTTGGGTATAGATGATAGACTGATGGTTTTTGAAGTGGAAAATAAAAGTGTAAATCATCTTACTTTTCATGCCAATTATACAGCTGTACCAAAATTACTTTCATACATGATGTTACAAGCTGATTATAAAGTTGATGTAGGTGATTGGTCAGTGATACCTTCATTTCGTTATATGAAACAATTTGATGATGGTGCAGGGGTGATAGGTGGAGCAAACCGAAAAATGCTTAGTGGGGGATATAAAAATCCTACATCATTGGATAGTACACTGTATGCTGCACGTGTTGATGTCCAGAAAGATACATTTAAATTGCGTTTTGGATATACAGATGTGTTGGATGAGGGAGATATAATTGCCCCATGGCGTGGTTTCCCTACAGGAGGTTTTACCCGTGCCATGGGACAATATAATTGGGATGCAAATACAAAGAGTTATATGCTTCAAATGGACTATACCTTTGAAAGTATGCCTGATTTGCAAATACTCTCACGGTATGTTGTACAAAACTTTGATGATAATAAGGTGGGAGTACAAGCGGATACCGATGTATTTACATTGGATGTTGCTAAGATTTTTGAGAAGAAACAACTGTATGTCAAAACACGTTATGCACATGTGATGGGTAAAAGTGATACGATTGTAGGGAATGGTGTTCATAAAGCAGATTCTTCATATGATGAGATACGTGTTGAAATGAATTATTTATTTTGAGGATGAAATAGTATGAAAAAAATATTTTTAATTTTTTGTGTATCCTGTACCTTGATCGTTGCAGGTGAGATAAAAATAGCAGTTGCAGCGAATGTCAGTTATGCTATAGGTGATTTAAAACAAGCTTTTATGAGGCATTATCCCGAAACAAAAGTCCAAATAATCTTGGGAAGTTCTGGGAAATTAAGTGCACAAATTAGTCATGGTGCACCCTTTGACCTCTTTATGTCGGCAAATATGAAATACCCCAATACGTTATATGAAAAAAAAATAGCTATCAGTAAACCTTTTGTCTATGCACAAGGTGCCTTAGCAATATTTTCTGTCAATACTCAAGATTATAGTGCAGGTATCACGACACTTGAGAATCCACATATTCATAAAATAGCCATAGCCAATCCACGAACGGCACCTTATGGTGTGGCTGCAAAAGAAGCTTTAGAAAATGCAAAACTCTATAAAAAACTAAAAGATAAATTTGTCTATGGTGAGTCTATCTCTCAAACAGTCACCTATGCAACTACTGCTGCAGATATAGGGATGATTGCAAAGTCATCACTTTTTTCTCCTCATATGCTGAAGTATAAAGAGGGCGTACATTGGAAGGATGTCAATGAAACACTTTATACCCCGATTGATCAAGGTATGGTTATTGTGAAAGCAGGAGAAGGAAATGCTGAGGTCAAAGCATTTTATGATTTTATGTTAAGCACAGAAGCACAGGGAATACTGAAACAATTTGGATATAAGGTAAAATGATGGATATAACACCTTTTATACTCTCTTTTAAGTTAGCAGCCTTGACAACATTAATATTGTTTTTGATTGCACTTCCTCTTGCATGGTGGCTGTCACAGACAGCATCTAAGAGCAAACCAGTGTTGGAAGCATTGACGGCATTACCCATTGTACTTCCTCCTTCCGTATTAGGATTTTATCTGCTTGTTGCACTCTCCCCCAATTCAGCGCTTGGTGGGTTTTTTGAACAACTTTTTGGTGTTAAATTGGTCTTTTCGTTTGTGGGATTGGTTGTAGCAAGTTGCTTTTATTCACTTCCTTTTATGGTTCAGCCATTACAAAGTGGTTTTGAAGGACTGAATCGACACATGATAGAAGCATCTTATCTTGCAGGAAAGAGTAAGATCCAAACGGTACTAAAAGTGGCACTCCCAAATATGAAACCCTCTCTTATGACAGCATTGATTATTACTTTTGCACATACGGTAGGCGAGTTTGGTGTTGTGTTGATGGTAGGAGGGAGTATTCCAGATGAGACGAAAGTGGCATCTGTTGCTATTTATGAAATGGTTGAGATAATGGATTATGCACAGGCACATATCTATGCGGCTGTTATGGTACTTATGAGCTTCTTCGTGTTACTCTCTGTTTATATCTTCAATCATAAACAAAAGACAAAAATAGGTTTAATTTAATGCTGAAACTTGATATAAAAAAACAACTTCATGGGGCAAGTGGTCAGATGGATTTAGCTGTTAAACTATGGGTTAAAAAAGGTGAATTTGTGGCACTTATGGGAGAAAGTGGTGCAGGTAAAACAACATTATTACGGGTTATAGCAGGACTTGAGAGCATAGATGGTGAGATTGTTGTAGAGGGACAGTTATGGAAGGGCGTAGCCCCTCAACAAAGAGAGATAGGTTTTGTATTTCAAGATTATGCGCTGTTTGAAAATATGACAGTAGAAGAAAATTTACTCTTTGTCAATCCAGATAAAAAATTGGCTTCAGAGTTACTTGATATGACTGAGCTTGGAGGACTCTCTTCTAGAAATGTTACAGGACTCAGTGGAGGACAAAAACAGCGAGTAAGCCTTTGTAGAGCCTTGATGAACAAACCTAAACTTTTACTTATGGATGAACCATTTTCCGCACTTGATAGCAGTATGCGCAGTAAATTACAAGAAGCCATTAAAAAACTTCATCAACGTTTTGGTACTACCACACTGATGGTTAGTCATGACATCAGTGAAGTATTTGCCCTTGCAGATAGAATATGTGTTTTGAAAGAAGGTAGCATATACCAAGATGGAACAATGAAAGAACTCTTTTTTCATGAGAACCCAAAAGATAAAGTCATGGTCTTAGAGATAGAAGAAAAAAGCGATAAGGTGCTGGCAACCGTTTCCGCAGCAGGAAAACTTTTAGAGATAGAAGTAGATACAGATACGAAAGTAGGACAAATGATAGAGATAACACTCAAAGGAGCACGTATATAGTACATGCAGCCTATTTATTAGAGACTTGCTACTAATTTTGCAGCAGACCCTGCTTTATCATTATGTGGTTGGTAGAGATAATTGTGTACTTTTTCAGGGATGTGTTCTGGAATGTTAAGGGCTTCAAACTCCTCTTTGGCAGACTGTTTCGCTTTAAACAATGCCATCTGTACACGGCTGTAGAAGTTTGCAGCCCCTTCACCTGATGTTTCTATGGCTAAGAAGTTCGCTGAAGGAAAGCGGTTGGTAACCAGAGACTGTACCCCATCACTTACGGCTGAACTTGGCATACATCCAAAGGGTTTGACTGAGATAGTTAAGTGTGAAAGATTGTCTTTGACAGACTCGATGAGGTGAGCCACTTCTAAATGTCCTTCTCCTCCTTCACAGTCAAGTGTGTAATATTGTTCACTGAGTGTTGCTAGCTTCTCCATATTTGGTATTTCGTAGTCATGTAGACCTATGGCTTTGGCATAGATATTAAAGTGGGTTTTAACGGCTGCTTTGGCTAGTTTTATCATGAGTCGGCTTTTGACATTGGAAAAGTCTACTTTTTTATCTGTCTCTACAGC
>DRQB01000080.1 GCA_011330645.1 Campylobacterota bacterium
GAAGCCATAAGAGAGTTGCATAAACGTCACCCTGAAGTAGGCTCAACACTGGGACTTTCTAACATCTCTTTTGGTCTTGATGCCAATGCTAGACGTTACTTAAACTCAGTCTTTTTACACCACTGTTTACAAGCAGGTTTGACGACAGTGATTATCAACGTGAAGCATATCATCCCTCTAGCTAAAATGTCTGATGAAGATAAAAATATCTGTGAAGAGTTACTTTTTTCTCCTGATGATGATTCGTTGTTTAAGTTTATAGAGCATTTTTCAGATGTGACTATAGATGAAGAGGGTGATGACGAAGCCTACTTGGCAATGTCAAATGAAGAGAAAATAGCCAAACTTCTTTTAGACGGTGACAAAGAGCGTATGATACCACTTGTTGAAGAGGCACGCCATGAGATAAACCCAGATATTATCGTTAATGAGATACTCATAGACGCGATGAAAGTAGTAGGAGAGCTCTTTGGTTCTGGGCAGATGCAATTGCCGTTTGTACTTCAGTCAGCAGAGACTATGAAAACAACGGTGGACTACCTAAACCCATACCTCACCAAACAGGAAAAAGATACTGATACTACACTGGTCATAGGAACAGTAAAAGGGGATGTGCATGATGTGGGTAAAAACCTTGTAGACATCATCTTGTCAAACAATGGTTATAAAGTTGTTAATGTAGGGATAAAAACAGACCTTCAAGAGTACCTAGATGTTGTAGAACGTCAGTCCATTCAAGCCATAGGTATGTCTGGACTACTGGTAAAGTCTACAGCCGTGATGAAAGACAACCTTGAAGCCATGGCAGAGATGGGCATGACCATTCCTGTGCTTTTAGGTGGAGCAGCACTGACGCGTAGTTTTGTCGATGACTTCTGTCGTCCTATCTACAAAGGGCCTATTTTTTACTGTCGTGATGCCTTTGACGGAGTGATAGCGATGTCACGCATTGAGAAGTATAACGAAGACCCAAGTACGGAGCTTGACACACGTATGGCAGGTGACATGATGGAGCGTGAGAAGAAGGTGAAGAAAAAAGTCGTCATCCCTCCATTCTCAGAGATAAAACTTCCAGAGCCACAACCCGTACCCACCCCTCCTTTTTGGGGTCGAAGAGTGCTTCAAAAAGAGGACTTGGACTTAGATATGGTCTTTAACTGGGTTAACCAACGTACGGTCATCAAGTTTCACTGGGGATACAAGTCTAAAGGTATGACTAAAGAGGAGTATCAAAAACTCCTAGATAAAACAGTCTACCCAGCGTACGAGCGTCTCAAAAAAGAGTTTGTAGACAAAGGACTGTTTGAACCAACCATCATCTATGGCTACTACCCTGTAAGAAGTAATGACCAAGAGCTGTATGTCTTCGATGAAAGTGAAGGCTGGAATGTCGATGCCAATGCTAACCGTGAACCTCTTACCGATGTCATCGGAAGAGCTGTAGGTACGTTCTCTTTCCCAAGACAAGGTAGAAAACCACATAGAGCACTAAGTGACTTCTTTCACCATGACAGACATGATATCTTACCTATCACTTGTGTGAGTGCAGGGAGCAAATTTGCAGCTTACGAAAAAGAGCTTTACGATGCAGGTAAATACCTAGAGTACAACATGGTACATGGTCTCTCTGTAGAACTCGCAGAAGCACTAGCAGAAGTAGCCCATAAACAGATACGTTTAGACTTGGGTATAGCCGAAAAAGAGGGACATACCTTACGTGATGTACGCATGAACCGTTACCATGGTGCAAGATACTCATTCGGTTACCCAGCCTGTCCAGATTTGGAGCAGAGTAGGTTGATATTTGATTTACTCAAACCTGAAGAGTTTGGGATAGAGCTGAGTGAGACCTTCCAGATACATCCTGAGCAGAGCACTACTGCTTTGGTGGTGCATCACTCTAAAGCGACATATTACGCAGTATAGTAATATGTATCTTATTAACGTGATTTAACTATAAAATTATACTTTTAGTATACCTGTTTGGTATACCTAGTGTTTGATATTTTAATCTAAAGGTAAAAATATGTCGGAAAAATATACTGAGGGTTTAGATAAGATTATAAAAGCTATAAATCTTTTAAGTAGTGGTCACGATGCCGTTACAGTTGATACTGAAGGGTATATAACTGATTTTCTTGAAGATAGTATACCATATTTTGAAATAAATCAGTTACTTATAGAGTCCTTGGGGTATCTTGATGATGGAAGTAAAGATAAAGAAATTCTTAAATTAAAACAGAAACAAGATGATTTGTTGAACCGTTGGGAGCGTGATGAATTAGTATCTATGAAAGATTTTATATACTTAACTGCGTTAAGCAGGGATATGATTGATAAGTATATTAGAAAAAATCCATT
Organism: Campylobacterota bacterium; assembly: GCA_011330645.1. Lineage (GTDB taxonomy): Bacteria > Campylobacterota > Campylobacteria > Campylobacterales > Sulfurovaceae > Sulfurovum. Next base: position 2,362 of record DRQB01000080.1, read on the forward strand.
TCCGTTAAAATACTATCAAGTAGAAGAAGGCACTAAACTATTTTTTAAAAAAAGTGATTGGGAAGATTTTAAAAAATATATGGAGAGCTAACTTGTATGATATATGCTAAATATTATTAATTTGATGATGAAGTACAATTCGACAACTAAATAGGATAAAAAAAAGGATAGAATTTATTTCAATAATACTTATAGGTATAGTATTTTCTCTATACAACGAAGTTATCATAAGTGAGGTATAGCATAGTCATGGATAAAGTTAATTTTTTAAAAGCAAAAGAAA
>DRQB01000081.1 GCA_011330645.1 Campylobacterota bacterium
CCGTGCTTGCCACAGCTTTGACCATCTTCTCTCTAAACTCCACTGGCAAGGACTGAACAGTAAAAGCCTCAAAGACAAAGTCAAATGTCTCCTCATACTCAAAGATATCTTGCTTTTTAAAGTCAATGTCGGCATTTGGAAAACGTGCTTGGGCTAAGTCCAATGCTGTTTGAGAGACATCTATCGCTGTCACTACATACCCAGCCTCAGCCAATGCCATGGCATCATCACCTAGTCCACAGCCTACGACCAAAGCTTTGCCTTTGTGGATATCCTCTTCATCCAAATAACTTTGAAGTAGAGGATTGACCGCTTGTCTTGCCCAAGGAATGTTTTCATGGGTATCTTTGTTCTCTTTATAAAGTCCATCAAACCATGCGGAGGCTTTGTTATGTGCTTTCATACTTTCTCCTGCTTTACTTTATATGGTTTCATGGTATTGCTTGCGTATTGCACTGCTTCTTCTGCACTTTTGCGACTAAGCGGTCTGCCAAGTGTTTGCATGTATGAAGTATAAAATTGCCATGCCATCAATATTGCATCAACAATGTATTCTAATAGAATCTCATTATCTATGTTAAGCTCTCCACTTTCTACAAAACTTTCTAGTACAAGCTTAATACGTGAACGATGGGCAATATTATCTTCTATATATTCTCGTTGTAATTCAGCATCTCTTGAAAACAAAAAAAGCATCTCTCTAAAAAAGAATCTATACTCCCACTGTATACCGATGAGTACTTTTTGATGTGCTTCTAATGCCTCTAAAGTTTTAGGTAATGCATCTATAGAGAGTGACATTTTAGCCCTCATATCTCTATAAAGGAGCCGTATAATCTCTTCTCTGTTTTTATAATGATAATGTAAATTACCTGGGCTAATCCCCATGGCTTTGGCTATATGATTTGTAGTGACTGCCTGTGTATTACTCTCATTAAAAAGTCTACGTGCTGTCTCTAATATATCTAATTTTCGTGACATTTTATTCCTTATTTAAAATATTATAGTGTATTTACTCTAAAAAGTAAATTTTTTTTATCTTGGCAAAGTGCCTATTTTAGGCTATGCAAGCATTCTCACACATAAAAATTTTAAAATTAGAGTAATTACTCTTGACATATACTTCATATTATGGCTATACTTTTAGAGTAATTACACTAAAAAGTGTAAAAATATTATTACAAAGGATTTTCAATGAAAATGATTCATACACTCGCACTAACAACATTACTAGGTCTAACTGCCGCTTCTGCTACAGAATATCTTGTGGACTCTACACATTCAACAGTAGGATTTAAAATTCGACATATGATGGTTGCGTCTGTACGTGGTACATTTAAAAAATATAGTGGACACTACGACTATAACCCCAAAACACATCAAATTAAGAGCTTAGAAGGAACAGCACAAATAGCCTCTATTTTTACTGATGACAAGCAAAGAGATGAGCATCTACGCTCAAAAGACTTTTTTGATGCAGAAAAATACCCGAAAATGACCCTTAAACTCATTAAACATACAGGCGATAAAGCATTAGTAGAACTTACAATAAAAGGTATTACCAAACAAGTAGAGTTTGATGTAGATTACCTAAGTAATGAGAGTAAAGACCCTTGGGGCGCGATTAAAACAGGTTTCGAACTTCATGGTAAAATAAGTAGAAAAGCCTATAACATCCTCTTTAACAAAATACTTGAAACGGGTGGTGTCGCAGTAGGTGATGAAGTAAAAATAAACCTTGAATTAGAAGGTATAAAAGTAGACAAAAAATCATAAAGGAACACTAATGAAAAATTTACAAAGTGACATACAAGGTATCATCCAAAACTTTCGTGACACCTTACCTCCAGAGGTCAATAGTATGATAGAACAAGGAGCTGGAGAGATTAGCTCTTTATCTATCATGGAAAACGCTCTTAAAGTAGGAGACTGCGTCAAAGACTTTACATTAAATGATAGACAAGGCAGACCAAAACAACTCTCTAGCTATTTGAAAAGTGGACCCGTAGTTCTTACATTTTACCGTGGTGTATGGTGTCCTTATTGTAATCTACAACTGAAGGCATATAACGATATCATAGACAATATAAACAATCTAGGTGCATCACTAATAGCATTGACTCCAGAAAGTAAACTTGGAGTAAGTGCTTTAGACGAATCTGCTCTGCCCCAAGAAGCTAAAGATACGATTATAAGAGAGGTAAGTTTCGATGTTTTATATGATTATAAAAATAAAATTGCCAATCAATTTGGCTTGGTATTTACACTGCCTCAATCACACCGTGATTTACTCTCTATGATGGAGTTTGACGTTGAAAAAGCAAATGATGAAAACAGCTATACCTTTGCCGACCCTGCTACATACATCATAGGGGATGATTTACGCATAAAATGGTGTTTTATCCCAAACAACTATAGAAAAAGGGCTGAACCCCAAGCAATTTTAGATGCTTTAGAAAAAATACAAAAGGATAAAAAGTGAAACGACTACTCCGCATTGACACAAGTACAAGAAAAGATGATTCTCACTCAAAAGATTTAGCCAATAGATATGAAGCACACTACAAAAATATACATAGCGATACAAAAGTATGTTACCGAGATTTAAGCCAGTCTGATATACCACACATCTCTCAAAACTTTATTGAAGCGATGTTCACCCCAACTGCTGACAGAAACCAAACCATGCAAAATACGCTCCAATTATCAGAGATTCTCATTGGTGAGATTAAAGATGCCGAGATTATCCTGCTTAGCGTACCCATGTATAACTTTAGTATCCCCTCTTCTTTAAAGGCCTATATTGACCATATCTCAAGAGTTGGTGAGACATTTACTATGGATGAAAATGGATTTACAGGTTTACTCACTGGCAAAAAGTTAGTCATTTGTGCAGCATATGGTGCAGTATTTGATGAGATGAAACAAATGGATTTTGTAGAGCCATATCTCAAAAGTCTTTTTGGATTTTTAGGATTTACGGATATTGAGTATTATACTATTGAGGGGACGAGTATGCTTGGTCCAGAAGAGCTTGATAGAAACAAAAATTTATTAAGCTCAAATTTTTAATTTGACATACTTCATAACTTATATAATCTTCTATATATGTAAAGTTTACTTGACATTAATTAAATATTTTGTTAGAATGCAAATGTCAAATATACTTTACATTAGGAGAAAATATGACATACTTTAAACAAAAAATAGAACTTAAATATATGCTGAAGATACTCACTGGGATTTTTATCCTTAGTCTCTCTATCATTCTGACATTTTTTAGTTCAAGTATCAATCTAAATCATTGGTTAGTAATAGGATTTCCTATAGTCATATTTGGGTTATTACCTCTTTATACATATTTTATTTACTCAAAAATGGATGAGTTACAACAAAAACATCATAAGGATGCTTGTACAGTATCTTTCCCTCTTTTAATATCTTTAGTTGCTGTCATCGGTGTATTGCAAGCAAATGACATATTACCACTCTTCAACCTAGTGTGGGTATTTATAGGTGCTATCGTAATGTGGAGTCTTTTGTTAGTCTTTAATGATTATATTTATAAATAAGGCTTTAATTGTATGGAAAATAATCTAAAAGATCGGAAGAG
>DRQB01000082.1 GCA_011330645.1 Campylobacterota bacterium
ATAAGCATCAGCTTTAACTGGTCGGGGTCATTACGGTAAAGGAGTGAAAGTATCATTGCATTGATACCTACGGATTTACCAGAACCTGTGGTACCAGCTATGAGTAAATGTGGAAGCTTTTTAATGTCTGTAATAAAAGGATTTCCTACGATGTCTTTACCCAAAGCCACAGTAAGTGGTGAACTTGATTCTTTAAAAATGTCACTCTCTAAAATCTCACGTAAATAAATAGTATCAATGCTCTCATTTGGTATCTCAATCCCTACAACATCACGCCCTGGTATAGGTGCTTGTATACGAATAGTCTCTGCACTCAAAGCCATAGCCAAGTCATCTTGTAAACCCAAAATTTTAGAAACTTTGACGTTAGGTGCAGGTTTAAACTCAAAGGTGGTTACCAAAGGACCTGAGTAGGTACGTACCACATCACCATCGACTCGAAATTGAGCAAGTTTAGCCAACAACTCTTCTATCTTTCTGTCTATCTCTGCTTCATTTACTTTTTTTGTGGTTTTAGGTGCTTTTTGTAAAAAGTCCAGTTTAGGGAGTTTAAAGTTTTTCGGTTTTGCAACCTTGCCTTTTTCTATCTCATTCATAAGTTTAGAGTTTTCTTCTAACTCAGAAACTATCTGTACATTCGTATTATGCACTACATTTTCTTCTACTACAGCCGTAACAGATTCACTCTCTTTTAGTGTATCAATGACAGGATTTTCACTTTCTTTAGACTCATAACTACGGAGACTTAATTCCTCAGCCAATGCCTTTTCAGACTTGCTAAGTGGTTTTTTAGGGATAGCTTTTTTGATAGGTGTATTTTTTACTGTGCTACGTTTCACTGCAGTTTTGCGTTTAGGTTTTTCATCTATGGGTTCTAAGACCGGCATCATTTCATCTTCTAAAGCAGAAGAGGAAAAAGGGTTGGTAAATATTTTTTTGAGTACTGACTTTAAAACACTGCCTGTTGTACCTATCCAAGAGAAAGAAGGCAGAGAAAGACGAGGTGCCTTTACATCAAATCCAGAGAAATTGAAGTCATCATCGATAATAAATACCGTAGCCAAAGCTGTCACCATCAGCCAAAACAACCATAAACCTGCCTTTCCTATGAGTGGTTGTAAAAATGCTACGATTTGTGTACCTAGGAAACCTACATTTTCTGGTTCTAACACCAAAGCACTCAATAAGACAAGAGAGATAAACAACAATATCCAGCCCAAATAAAAGTCAATGTCTTTTCGTACTTTAGCATCAGAGTAGAGTTTATAAAGGGGATAAAAAAGTATAAAAAGATTGATGTATGCCACATGTCCAAATAAAGAAAGGTTGGTCTCCCCTATCTTTTTACCTATATCACCAATGAGCCCTGTGTCATGATATATGGTAGAAAATGCTGCATAAATGAAAAGTATCGCTGTGATGATAATAGTAATCTTCAATCTCAATCCTAGTTAATATTAAATAATGAAGACATTATAACAAATAAACATAAGTTCATACGTAAAATCTTTCAAATTGACATTAAAATTAATATTTAGAGTATTCTAAACGATGTTTAAGCTCGCTAGGAGTAGAATTCTTCTCACGTTTTAAACGTACAAGTGCCGCAGTGATGGAACTGGTAGACTTGGTAGACTCAAAATCTTCTGCCTTCGGGCGTGTCGGTTCGAATCCGACCTGCGGTACCACCACAATCAATGATATAAAGTTTCTTTATGTCATAATACATTGTTCTAACTGAGCGGGCGTAGCTCAGTGGCTAGAGTTCCTGCCTTCCAAGCAGGCTGTCGAGGGTTCGAATCCCTTCGCCCGCTCCACTTTTTTTAAAAATTCCCAATTCTTAATTACTTTTGCTATAATCCATACAATAATTAAACAAGGTATACAATGAAGTTAGTCGTAGCCATCACTGGAGCAAGCGGTGTCCAGCTAGGTAAAAAGTTTGTAGATTATTTACCAGAGAACATCGAAGTACATGTGGTTGTATCTGACAATGCCTTGACTGTTGAAAGCTTTGAAAACAAGAAAGTCACCCTGCACTCTTCAGACAACATCGCAGCATCTATCTCTTCTGGTTCATTTAGAGTAGATGCTACAGCCATCATACCCTGTAGTATGAACACGTTAGCTAAAGTAGCTTGTGGCATAAGCGACAACCTGCCTACACGCGTGGCAGCAGTGGCACTTAAAGAGCAAAAAAAGTTACTCTTAGCCCCACGTGAACTACCTTTTTCTGCCATCGCTCTAGAAAATATGCAAAAGTTAGCCTCACTTGGTGTTATCATAGCACCTCCAGTGATGGGTTACTACTCTGAGTCTTCAAGTCTTGAAGATATGGAAAAATTTATCATCGGGAAGTGGTACGATGTTTTAGGCATAGAAAATACTTTATATGAAAGATGGGGAGAACATTAAATGAACAGACGAGCAATCTATCCGGGGACATTTGATCCTATTACCAATGGGCATTTAGACATTATTAAACGTGCGTGTAATATGTTTGATGAAATTATCGTGGCTGTTGCAGACTCAGAGGCAAAAAAGCCTATGTTTACACTAGAACAGCGTGTGCAGATGGTACAGGCGGCTACTGCTCATCTACATCAAGTTGAAGTCGTTGGTTTTAACAAACTACTTGTGGATCTGTCTGATGATTTAGATGCAAATATTGTTGTGCGTGGACTGAGAGCTGTAAGTGACTTTGAGTATGAACTCCAAATGGGCTATGCCAATGCCTCACTTAAAAAAGAGCTAGAGACTATCTACCTCATGCCTAGCCTTGAACACGCCTTTGTAAGCTCCTCAGTAGTACGCTCCATTTTGGCATTTGATGGTAAAGTAGATCACCTTCTTGCACCTAGTACCTTTAAGATGGTAGAGGCATTTAGAAAATAATGTATATATTATTTGAAGGCATCGACACCTGTGGAAAAAGTACACAGATAGAACTACTTGCACAACAATATCCACAAGTGCTCACCACCCATGAACCAGGAGGCACAGCTTTTGGCCTGAAAGCCAGAGAGATACTTTTGGCTGATTCTCTAGCTTCAAAACGTGCAGAACTGTTACTTTTTCTCGCTGACCGTGCAGAGCATTATGAAGAAATCATAGAGCCAAACAAAGACAAGATAGTCATCTCTGACAGGGGCTTTCTCTCTGGCATAGGCTATGCACTTGCCAATGGAGACTTCGACTTTAAAGAACTTGTAACACTCAACAAATTTGCTCTTAAAAATCATTTTCCAGATAAAATTATTTTATTTGTGACAACAATGGAAACTCTACAGCAAAGAACTTCTGAAAAAGAACTCGATGGTATAGAATTACGAGGCTTAGAGTATCTCATAAATGTACAAACAAAAATGCAAGAAAGCCTAAGAAAATTAGACATTAACTACCTAGAAATAGATGCTCGAGAAAGCATAGAAAACATCCATCAAAAGATAGTCAGCTATTTAGAGCTATAATTGCAACACTATTTTCCAAGGAAACACTTATGATAAACCCATTACGTGGTATGAAAGACCTCACATTTGAAGAGTCTGAACGTTTTAACTTCATCATCGATACTGCTACAGCTATAGCAAAAAGATATGGCTATGGTTACATAGAAACCCCTATTCTCGAAGAAACAGCACTATTTAAGCGTTCTGTAGGTGACAGCTCAGACATCGTCAGTAAAGAGATGTATCAGTTTGAAGACAAAGGTGGTAACGATGTTTGTATGCGTCCAGAAGGCACAGCAGGTGTAGTACGTAGCTTTGTACATGCCAAGCTGGACCGTCAGCCGATGAAACAGAAGTTCTACTACTATGGACCTATGTTTCGTTATGAAAGACCACAAAAAGGTCGTCTAAGAGAGTTTCACCAGTTTGGTTGTGAGAGTTTTGGAGAGGCCTCTGTGTATGAAGACTTTACCATCATCACAATGATAAGCCAAATCTTTGAAGCCCTTGGCATCGGCTTTGACTTACAGATAAACTCTCTAGGGTGTACTACCTGTATGCCTCCTTATAAAAAGAATCTTGTAGGCTTTTTAACAGAGATCAAAGAGGAACTTTGTGCTGACTGTAATAGACGTATAGATACCAATCCTATACGTGTACTTGACTGTAAAAATGAGACTTGTCAAAGCCTTTTAGTTAATTCACCAAAACTCATAGAGAACCTTTGTGAAGAGTGTGACAGTGACTTTAAAAAGCTTACTACACTACTGGACAATGCTGGCATAAGTTACGAGGTAGATACAAACTTAGTACGTGGACTGGATTACTACAATAAAACTGCCTTTGAATTTGTCAGTAATGACATCGGTTCACAGTCTGCCATTGCAGGTGGTGGACGTTATGACAAACTTGTAGAATTCCTAGATGGTAAACCTACACCTGCTGTAGGCTTTGCCATAGGGATAGAGCGTATCATAGAACTTGTAAAAATGCCAGAGTCTACACGTGAGGGTATCTATCTTGGTGCTATGGTAGAAGATGCGGTTGAAAAACTCTTTACCATTGCCACTACAAAACGTAGAGAGACAAAAGTTACTGTAGAGTACAACGCTAAAGGTTTTAAAAGTCATATGAAAGGTGCGGACAAAGTCCATGCCCGATATGTAGTACTTATAGGTGAAGATGAACTTGTAAATGGTACGGTTTGGGTGAAAGATTTAGAGAGTAAAGAAGAGAAGACTGTTACGTTAGAAGCATTTTAAAATGCTTCCAACATAAAGAAGCTGTTTAAAAGTTATACATCACACCTGCAAAGATAGAATCACCATGTGGTGATTCTATAAGTGAATGTTCATATTCAGCTACAAATTTATATTTCTCATTCATAGCTATTTCTACACCTGCTCCAAATACAAAGTTATGGTCTGTACCATCTATATTATAATCATCGATAGTCTCCCACTCGTATTCATACCCTACTTTACCAAATACACCAATGGTTTCAGTCATCTCATAAACATAGACTAAGTCAATAGCTGAAGTATAATATGTTGCTTGTGCCTCTTCAGTACCTTCTTTAACTGTATTACTTCCATAAGTAAAATCATATTCTACGGCAAAACCATCACCAATCCTATAACCTAAGTCAATACCAAAACCATAATCTTTATCACCATCAAGTAATAAACCTTCATGATCAACAGTGTCTCCAAACATATACATCCCACTAGCAACAATATAAAATTTCGACTCTGCAACTTCAGATTCAACTACTTCTGGTTCATTCATTACAACAGGTTCAATATGTCCTCCTGCATGGAGTTGTGTAAATAATTGTGTTGCCAATGCTGTAGCGATCAATGTTTTTTTCATTTTATGATTCCTTATCTTTAAACCATTAGGTTTATATTTTTGATGATTATAGTAAACAAAAAGTACTTAAATAAACACTTTTTCTGTATAAAAATAGACATTTAATCAAAAAAATTTAATCTATCTATGATTTAATTCAATAAAATAAATTATATTTATCAGTATTTTTCATATCTTAACCCGATATAACCATAAGTGAGAATGAGAGCTTATTTTTACATAGTATTTATTTTATATTTAATCTTCAATACACTATACTGTAGAGATATCATTATAAGGATTCATATGAAAAAAAATATTAAATATTTACTTAGTCTTGCTGCTACCCTTACACTCACAGGTAGTTACTGTGTTGCAAATGAAGCAAAAACACACACAGAACACTGGGGATATACAGGACATAATACGCCTGAGAAATGGGGTACGTTATCTGAAAAATTTAGAGAATGTGGGGTTGGATTAAATCAGTCACCTATTAACATAACCCATTCTCTACATGCAAATCTACCACCTCTTAATCCAGACTATAGCCATAACTCAAAAAGTATTGTAGACAATGGGCATACCATTCAAGTCAATATGGAAGCAGGAGATACACTAACGGTAGATGGCATTACGTTTGAACTTAAACAATTTCACTTTCACTCACCTAGTGAAAATCATATTGAAGGGAAATCTTTTCCACTTGAAGCACATTTTGTTCACTTAGATAAAGATGGTAATATTGCTGTGATTGCTGTCATGTTTCAAGAAGGTGCAGCAAATCCGGAGTTAGAAAAAATATGGACAAACATGCCAAACAAAGAAGGAGACAGTAAAGAATTAAAACTAAAAAACATAGCAAAAGCTCTATTACCTCAAGACAAACACTATTACCGTTTTAATGGTTCTCTCACCACACCTCCATGTAGTGAAGGAGTAAGATGGTTTGTACTAAAACAACCAATGAGCGTTTCTAAAGAACAAATCAAAAAATTCCATGATGACACGATGCATCATAATAACAATAGACCTATCCAACCACTAGATGCAAGAATGATTGTTGAATAAATATAACAAACTATGGATGTTTACACTTAGCAAAACATCCATATCTCTTTTATTTCATCCAATGTATTAAATCTTTCCCTAGTTTGGCTATAGCAACATTCGTTGCATCAACATAGCCCTTGGCATTTGTACTTTTAGTTTTTTCCTGGTAATAAAATCTTTTACTTTTAATTAATTTTCCGGTATTTCCATCAATTAGAGTAAATTGGATGGAGATAACAGAATAAGATTCTATGCCTCTGACTCTATGTTCAAAAGTAAAAATATTACTTTCTAATCTATAGTCTTCTTTTAAGGTACTCGTATCAGAGACTACTGTCTTAAAAAGTTTACTTTTATCAAACATATCAATCAATGTACCTTGCAATAATTTACTCATAGTATTTGACCATTGAGAATTTTGGTAGACACCTCGTTCATCATTAGTATATGAAAAATTTATTTTTTCAGACATCTCTTCTCTGATACTTTGGGGGAAAGTAACTTTAAGTATTTTATACTGATAATGACTATTTTTCACCATAGCTATTTTAGGTACATCCAATGTATATATTTTAAGTGCAGGTGCTTGTGTACAAGCAACAATACCTAAAGATAAAAAAATCACGATAACATATATTTTTATTTTCATTCCCCTGGTCCCCTTCTTGGTTTTCTTGACTTAAAAAGCAAAGCACTAGGATTTTGTTCTAATTGTCTCGTCATTGCACCTAACTGTTTTGAGAGTATTTGCACATCTACCAGTACTGGTTCTAAAATATTTTTAAGATTATAATCACCTCTATCTAAACTCTTCTCCACTTTGAGTGTCACACGATTAAAGTTTTTACTCGTTTGCATCAGTTTATTAATCGTAGGGATACTCACCTTTTTGATGCTAGCAAAGTCTCTTTGCATTTGTTTGAAGTCTCGTACAGCGGCTTTAAATTCTTCATCAATACTATGCATAGAAGTACGAAATGCCTGTAACGTAATATTGGCTTCATCCAAGGCGATAATGGCTCTATCTTCTACCTTTTCACCTTTTTGGGATACATTCTCAACATGGGTCAGAATATTGCCAAATGTTTCAATATTATAATCTGAAAATAATTTCTGACTTTGAGATAACAAACTGTCTAACTTTTCACTCATCCCACCAAGATTTGCTGTCAGTTTAGAGATAAGTGAAGGTTTTGATTTAATAATAGGTATATAGGTTTTGGTCGGTTTTAAGGTCTTTGACTCATTACTCCCTCCATGTATCTCGATGGAAAGTAAGCCTGTCACTCCTAACATTTGTGTAGAGGCGAACATATCTTCTTTTATCGGAATATTTTGCGCTATTTCTACATAAATATCAATAACATTTACATTCTTTGGATTAATACGTATTTGGCTGACATGTCCTACATTAACACCATGCAGTTTTACATTTGCATCTTCTGACAAACCTGCAATAGATTCTTTCATTTCTATCTTGTAGGTATAGTAATCTTCTTGTAACCCATACTTTGCCAGCCAAAAAGCAAACCAAAAAACACCTATACCAAACAATAATACAAAGATACCTACTATCGTATAATTCACTTTACTATACATTTTTCACCTTATCTTTAAATCGTTCTTTGGTATATTCATTTTTAAAAAATGCTTCCACAAACGGATGGGTAGATTGTAACACATTTTCTAGCGTACCTTCTGCAACAACATGCTTATCTGCCAATACAGCCATCCTGTCAACGATGGAAAATATACTGTCCAAATCATGTGTAATCATCACCACAGTAATCCCCAGTAAATCTCTTAATTCTACAATGAGTGCATCAAAATTTCGCGCTCCAATAGGGTCTAAGCCTGAAGTCGGTTCATCTAAAAAAAGGAGTTTAGGCTCCATAGCCAAGGCACGCGCAAGTGCTGCACGTTTGATCATCCCTCCACTCAATTCAGAGGGGTACATCGCCCCCACATGGGTTTCTAACCCCACCAATGCAAGCTTGGAACGTACTAGTTTTGTGCGCATCATTTTGGAAATATTGGTATATTCTTTGAGTTGCACTTCTATATTTTCAGCGATGGTAAGAGAAGAAAACAGTGCACCAAACTGAAATAAAACACCCCAGTCACTCCGCAATTTTTGAGCCTCTTTAAAGCTTATGTGTGTCAGTGAAGTTCCTAAGACACTCACTTCGCCTTCATTGGGTTGTAAAAGCATAATCATCTCCTTCATAAGGACTGATTTACCTGAACCACTTTCCCCTAAAATGCCATAGATTTCATTGGCATCTATGTGTAAATTGACATGGTCATGTATAGTTCTGTCACCAAACTTGGTCACCACTCCTTTCACTTCTATGACAGGATTCATAGTCCAAGCTCCGTATAAAGTACTGAGAACAATGCATCAAATGCGATAACTAAAAAGATAGAGTTTACAACTGATGCTGTGGTATGTAAGCCTATACTCTCTGTATTGTTAGAGACTTGGAAGCCCCTAAAACATCCAATAGCCGCGATAATAAACGCAAAAACGGGTCCCTTTATCATCCCCAAGATATAGTGTTTCACTTCCAATACCTCATAGAGTCTGTCTGTAAATTGGGTAAAAGAAATACCTAACTGCATTTTTGCAGCCACCATTCCACCAAAGATACCCACAATATCAGAAAAGAAAATCAATAAAGGCAAAGCAATCATCAAAGCAAAGATACGTGGAATCACTAAAAAATAGTAAGGGTCAAACCCCATTGTACGCATGGCAGAAAGCTCTTCTGTGATTTTCATCGCGCCTATCTCTGCAGTATAGGCAGAACCACTGCGCCCTGCTATGACTATGGCTGTAATCATCGGTCCCAATTCACGAGTAATAGAAATAGCAACCGTATCAACAATAAAAATATCCGCCCCAAATTTGGCTAACTGCACAGAACCTTGATAGGCAATTACCATCCCTACCAGAAAAGAGGTGAGACCTATGATAATCAAGGCATTAAAGCCTGATTGTTGTATGTGATATACCATCTCTTTAAAACGTATGTCTTTGGGTTTAATAAAGAGATGAAAAAGTGAAAAAGAAAGCTGACCTAAAAAAGTGGTGAAATCTTTTATATCTTCATATATTTCTAAAGTATTTCTACCTAATTTTTCAAATATACTTCTTTTGGCTGGCTGAAGCCTATGTACATCATTGTTTTGTAAAAGTGTATACATCTCCTGTTGATTTTTAGTAAAACCAACGACTTCAACTGTCGTTTCATTTTGAAATCTTTTAAAATATTCACTAAAGAGAAGTATGCCTGCAGAATCAAAATCACTCACAGCAGAAAAATCCCAAATAATTTTCTTATCACAAGGTGTATTACGCAGTGTTTTTTCTATTTCTCGTACAGATTTCAGTGTCCATTCACCTGTCGCGATGAGTTCAAGATGATGCGGATGTACTCTATAAGATAAAAACTGAGTCTTCATAAAACTATTATAGGTAAGATTAGATTAAGTTTCGATATAATTAAAATAATTATTTGTATGAGGACAACAATGAAAAACTTTGGTTTGCATATTTGGGGAGATGATAACTTTATCTTAGACCATGATACTATCAATGTAAACCATGCGTCCCGTCCATCACTACTTCAAATCACGCAAGAGATACGAGAAAAAGGTTATAAGGGTCCTTTACTTCTACGTTTCCCCCACCTCATTGAAAAACAGATTTCTACACTTTTTACGACTTTTGAAAAAGCAAAAAAAGAGTTTCATTATCAAGGTAACTTTCAAGCTGTTTTTCCTCTCAAAGTAAATCAGTTTCCAAACTTCGTTGAGTCTCTGATAGACGTTTCAAAAACATATAATTATGGGTTGGAGGCGGGGAGTAAAGCTGAGCTTATTATCGCTATGACAAAAACCCCTCTGGGCGCGCCTATCACAGTCAATGGCTTTAAAGACAAAGAGATGATATCACTTTGTTTTATTGCCGCTAAAATGGGTCATAATATTACAGTAACCATAGAAGGTCTTGGTGAGTTAGAAACGATTGTCCAGGTAAATCGTGAATTTAATGATGGGTTGAAAAATCCTATCACACCTAAAATTGGGGTACGTATACGTCTGCATAGTGCAGGCATTGGTATTTGGGCAAAAAGTGGTGGATACAGTTCTAAATTTGGACTTACCTCTACTGAACTGCTTGAAGCCTATGAGATGCTCAAAAAACATAAACTTCTTTCTCACTTGTGGATGATACACTTTCACATCGGCTCACAGATGTCTGACATTGCCCCACTTAAAAAAGCTCTCAGAGAAGCAGGTAACATCTATGCAGAACTTAAAAAACGTGGAGCTGATACCCTAGGAGCCATAAACATAGGTGGAGGATTGGCAGTAGAATATAGCCAACATGAAGGAAAACAAGAGCGCAACTACTCACTCCAGGAGTTCGCCAACGATGTAGTTTTTCTCATGCAAGAGATAGCCAAGAGTAAAGGGGTAGATGAGCCTGACATTTTTACAGAGTCTGGTCGATACATCGCAGCGTCTCACTCTGTACTGGTAGCTCCTGTTTTAGAGCTATTTTCACAAGAGTACAACGAAAAAGGATTAAGACTTAAAAAGAAAAATCCTCCGCTCATAGAAGAACTCAACGACCTCTACATATCACTTAGCCGTAAACATGCACGTGAGTACCTACATGATGCACTTGACCATATGGAGAGTCTACTCACACTCTTTGACCTGGGCTACATCGACCTTGAAGACCGTTCCAATACAGAGATACTGGTCAATCTCATCATAAAAAAGTCTATCTTTTTACTCCGAGACGAAGGTACAGATGAACTTAAAAAACTCCAAGACCGCATACAAGAAAAATATCTTGTAAATTTTTCTGCCTTTCAGTCTCTACCTGATTTTTGGGGTTTGGCACAGCACTTTCCTGTGATGCCGCTAGACAGACTCGATGAAAAACCTACCAACCCTGCAAGTATTTGGGATATCACCTGTGACAGTGACGGTGAGCTGGCCTTTAACCGTGACTTGCCACTCTACCTACATGACATAGATGTGAGTAAAGAGGAGTATTTTTTAGCCTTTTTTCTGACCGGTGCCTATCAAGAAGTACTAGGTATGAAACACAATCTTTTTACCCACCCTACTGAAGTTGTTATACATTTTGATGATGTGGGTCATTACAGTATTGACAAACTCATTGAGGCACAAAATCTTATGGATGTACTGGATGACCTTGATTATGATACCAACGTAATGGACAAGACCTTAAAATACCGCATCGAAGAGTCTGAGCACATTTCAAAAGAAGAAAAACGGGAACTTTTGGGTAAACTTTACCTTTATTTAAGTGAAAATAGCTATCTTAAAACCATTCAAGCTATAGAAGAGGAATCGTAATATCTATGATTAAACTATTTAAACTCATCCAAGAAGATTTTCAAACTGTCAAAAAAAATGACCCTGCCCTACATTCTACTTTTGAACTCTTTTTTAACTACCCCGGATTATGGGCACTATTCTTCCACCGTATTGCTCACTGGTTCTACACCAAAGGCTTACGTTTCATCCCCCGCCTCATCTCAGCCATGGGGATGTTTTTAACTATGATAGATATCCACCCAGGAGCAACGATAGGAAGACGTGTCTTCATAGACCATGGTGTGGGTGTGGTCATTGGTGAGACAACTATTATCGGTGAAGATGTGCTTATATATCAGCAAGTCACTCTTGGTGGAGTCAGTACAGACAAAGGCAAGCGTCACCCTACCATAGAAGATGGTGCAGTCATCGGTGCAGGGGCTAAAGTACTAGGCAATATCACCATAGGTGCAAATGCCAAAGTGGGTGCCAACTCTGTGGTCGTCAAAGATGTACCTACAGACTGTACTGCTGTGGGTATCCCTGCGCGTGTACTTAAACGAGGATACGACAAAAGTCCACTCAGTCATGACAAAATTCCAGATGTCAATAAAGAGATATTTGAGTATCTCATTAAGCGTATTGAAGTACTTGAAGCTGCCCTTCCTAAAGGCAAACAAGAAAGTATCAAGAAGAAAGATCATGATCTTGATGAGATTTATGATAACTTTATTCACTCAATGGACTAGGCACAAAGCTACACATTCTCAATCTCATTTGGACTTATATTTTTCATAAGTCCTTCTTCTTAGTCAGTTATCAACCACTTTTTGTTATAATATTAGTTATTTAAATTATTATTGTAAAAGGGTTTTCATGCTATCAGATCGCATCCAAACACTGTCACCATCACTTACTATTGCCATTTCATCACTTGCACGTGATTTGAAAGCACAAGGTAAAGACATACTTTCTTTCTCTGCTGGGGAACCAGACTTTGAAACACCACAACGTATCAAAGAAGAGGCTATCAAAGCGATTAACGATGGTTTTACGCAGTACACTGCAGTACCTGGTATACCAGAACTTTTAGAAGCGGTAGCAACAAAACTTAAAAGAGACAACAATCTTGAGTATGCTCCGTCAGATATTATTGTAAGTAACGGGGCTAAACAGTCACTCTTTAACCTCTTTCAAGCCGTACTCAATGAGGGGGATGAAGTCATCATCCCTGCACCCTACTGGGTTACCTACCCTGAGCTTGTCAAGTATGCGAGTGCCACACCTATCATCATAGATACCAATGAGATAGGTGGATTTAAAATCACAGCAGAACAACTCAAAGCTGCCATTACACCTAAGACCAAAATGCTCATACTCACAAGTCCCTCTAACCCAACAGGTTCTGTATACTCCAAAGAAGAGTTAGAAGCACTGGCTACAGTACTAAAAGGTACAGACATCATAGTGGCTTCCGATGAAATGTATGAAAAGCTTGTTTATGACATAGACTTCGTAGCGGCTGCAAGCATTAGTGACGATATGTATCAAAGAACGGTAACGATTAACGGTCTTAGTAAATCTGTGGCGATGACGGGTTGGCGTTTTGGGTATTTGGCAACGCCTAAAAAAGAGCTCATCGCTGCGATGAACAAACTGCAGTCTCAAAGTACCTCAAACATCAACTCTATCACCCAAAAAGCTGCCATTCCTGCACTTTTGGGTGAGGTAGATGAAGAGATAGAACAAATGAGAAGAGCCTTTGACGGACGTTGCGATGAAGCGGTGAAACTCTTTAATGAGATAGATGGACTCTCTGTACTTAAACCACAAGGTGCATTTTATCTCTTTGTAAATATCAAAGATATCTCAGAAGATTCTATAGAGTTTTGTAAAGAGTTACTTCAGGCAACTGGTGTTGCAGTTGTCCCTGGTATAGGTTTTGGAAGCGAGGGATACTTCAGATTCTCATTTGCTACAGATATGACAACTATCCGTGAGGGCATCAGACGTATTGAGAAATTTGTAAAGAGTAAAAAAGCATAATTCTTACCGGTGGGTAATCACCCACCCTACTTCTTCTTCGTCATCTTCTCCATACCAAACCAAATGATCCCTATGATACTAAACAGTACCACAGGCGCAATCCATGGACGCTCTTTAATCACGTTGAAAAATGCGATGATAGACTCACTCGTATAGTAAGCACTCAATCCTATGACTGAGACAAATACTATAGATGCAAAGATATTAAAGAAAACAAACTTTTTAAAGTCATACTTCGCCAATGCCATAGAGAGAGGCACAATGGTCTTCACTCCATAGATAAATTTTTGAATAAAGATAGCCAATATCCCATACTTACGCATGATGAGTGTGGCAAGGGCTAATTTACGTTTGTGTTTGGCAAAGTAAGGCTGTATCTCTTTTTTCTGATACTTCCCAAGGTAAAACAAGAAGTTATCACCAAGAAAGTTAAAAAGTGCGGCAATAGCCAGTGCAACACCCAAATCCATATGTCCCATGTACGAAAATACACCTGCAGCAGCCACGATAAAAAATGACCCACCAAATGAAAAAAAGGCCACTGCCAAATAACCCCAAGTCTCTAACGACGAAAAATCCATAAAATATCCTAAAATTTAATTGAGAAATCATATCTAAAATAGATTAATAGTATAATCTTTTCTATGATAACTACACTCCTCTCCATTATTTTTGTCTATGTCTTCATAGTGCTTGGCTACATGGCTAAGCGCATTTTTAAAGAAGATATGAGTACCAAAACACTTACACTGATGTCTGTATACTTTTTACAACCTTTTGTGACCATATGGGGATTTTCTACAGCGAAGCTTCACTCTGAGCATATCTATGTACCACTACTTTACCTTGCCATCATACTAGTCTTACTCATTCCTACTATTCTCTTGGGAAAGATGCTCTTTATTGACCCCAAAGAAAGAGCCATCTTCTCTATAGCTGGATTTGTAGGTAACACTGGAAATATAGGTATCCCACTGGGCATTGCCCTCTTTGGAGAACAGTCGGTCATCTACACCACACTCATCAACATCGCCAATGTCTTTGTGGTCTACATCATCGGTGTATATATCTATTCACGTGGCTCATTTAGCATTAAAGACTCACTCTTTAACATCGTTAAAATCCCCATTATCCCTGCTTCTGTGGTAGCCATACTCATAAACATCTATGACATACCACTAAGCTCTCAGATACAGGAGTTTTTCAAGATGGGTGCCTACGCAGGGATAGTCTTACAACTCTTCTTACTTGGAACCTTCCTGCAAGGTATACGCATCAAAGAGCTACACCCAAAACTCTTTGCAGGTACTATCAGTCAGAAGTTTATCATCATTCCTCTAGCCACTGCATTTATACTCTCGTTTACAAACCTGCCTCTGTTTGTGCAAGGGGTTATCTTTATGGAGATGATGACACCTTTGGCTGTTGCCAACATCAATCTCGCTTCTCTTTATGACTGCAAGCCCAAAGATGTTACCTCACTTATCTTACTAAGTACACTACTCTTTATCCCTCTGCTTTTTGGGCTGAGTTACATTGTAAATCATTACTATTTAGGGTAAAATATCTCAAATAATAAGGCCATAAATGTTCTCAAAACTACTCAATAACTTCACAACAAAACTCTATATAGAAATCTCCGATAAGTGTATTAAAGTGATAAACCTAAAAACAGGCATCACATATGAGGATCAACCTCTCATTGCTCTTGATTACAATGAAAAAGGAGAAGAGACCATACTAGCTATTGGTAAAGAGGCTTCACTGCACCCAAATGCTATTAATCCATTTTCTCATCCAAGAGTAATCATGGATAATTATAAAATGGCTGAACTTATTTTAAGATATGTCTTCAAAAAAGCCGCCCAAAAAAATATTTTTTCACCCATTGCCATTATAAAAATTATGAGAAAATTTGATACTCCATTATGTGATATAGAAAAAAGAGTTCTATGTGATCTTTCTGCAAATGCAGGGGCGAGAGAAACTATTATTTTGGATGATATAAATTTGGATATATATTCCATAGAGTATGAAAAGTTAAGAGAAAATGCATTTTGTTGTGAAGAAAGAATAAAAGCTTGGAGTTAATACCAAATTAAATCTAAATTTAGTACAATATACTATTATAAGGAAAGGCTCAATCATGAATTTAAGTCAAGATATAAAACCAATTAGCTACCTCAAAAGTAAAACCGCTGATGTTATCAATACAGTAAATGACAGTAAAAGAGCAATGATTATCACTCAAAATGGTGAAGCCAAAGCTGTTGTGCAAGATATTAGGAGTTATGAAAACCTGCAAAATAGTCTCGCCTTACTTAAAATGATTAACCATAGTGAACGGCAAATACGTGAAGGTAAAACAACTAAGCAAGAAAAAGTTTTTGATGCCATAGAAAAAAAATACTTTAGCTAAACCATGCAAAAATATACTGTAAACTGGACTGAAGATGCCGTATCTGATTTTAATAATATCATAGACTATATATTTAGAGAAAATAAAACCAATGCTAAGAGTACCTATCTTGCCATTAAAGAGCAATGTCAAGACTTAGACTATTTTCCTCTTAGGGGACGTGTTGTACCAGAATTAGAGGCATTGGGATTTACTAATTACAGAGAAATTATTTATAAACGATGGCGTATCATCTATAGTGTAGAAAATAAAAATATCTATCTGCTACTTATTCTGGACTGTAGACAAGATATACAAGAACAGCTTGTGCATAGAATATTAAATCATGAAAACTAAGGAAGATAAATGAGTAAAAAAACCCTTATCATCGGTGCAGGTGGTGTTGGAAATGTGGTGGCTTTTAAATGTGCTATGAATGCTGATACCTTTGGGGAGATTACCCTAGCCTCTCGTACAGTGAGTAAATGTGATGCCATCGCTAAAAATGTACTAGATAAAGTAGGTGTGAAGATAGCTACTGCTACGGTAGATGCCGACTCGGTACATGAGCTTGTCGAAGTGATAGAAAAGGTAAAAGCAGATATCGTCATCAACGTAGCTCTACCCTACCAAGACCTTACCATTATGGATGCCTGTGCCAAATGTGGGGTAGACTACCTAGACACTGCCAACTACGAACATCCGGACACGGCTAAGTTTGAGTACAAAGAACAGTGGGCACGTGATGGGCTCTTTAAAGATGCTGACATCATGGGACTGCTTGGTTCAGGATTTGACCCAGGAGTGACCAATGTTTTCTGTGCCTATGCTCAAAAGCACTACTTCGATGAGATACACACTATCGACATACTCGACTGTAACGCAGGAGATCACGGCTACCCTTTTGCTACCAACTTTAACCCTGAGATAAACCTACGTGAAGTCTCTGCAAAAGGGCGCTATTGGGAGCAAGGTAAATGGATAGAAACAGAACCGATGGAGATAAAGCAAGTTTGGGACTATCCAGAAGTAGGTCCCAAAGACAGCTATCTGCTCTATCATGAAGAGATGGAGTCACTGGTCAAGCACATCAAGGGGCTTAAGCGCATACGTTTCTTTATGACCTTTGGAGAGTCTTACCTAACCCACATGCAGTGTCTAGAAAATGTAGGGATGCTTGGTATCAAAGAGATAGAACACAAAGGTATGAAGATAGTCCCTATGGAGTTCCTCGCTACCCTACTGCCTGACCCTGCAAGCCTTGGACCTCGTACCAAAGGAAAAACAAACATTGGTATCTTCGCCAAGGGAATCAAAGATGGTCAAGAAAAAACTGTCTATATCTACCAAGTGAGTGACCATGAGAAGTGTTATGCAGAAGTACTAAGCCAAGGAGTAAGCTACACCACTGGTGTACCAGCCATGATAGGTGCCAAGCTTATGTTAGAAGGCAAATGGCAAGGCAAAGGTGTTTTCAATATGGAAGAATTTGACCCAGATCCTTTTATGGAAGAACTCAATGTACAAGGACTCCCATGGAAAGTGATAGAATTAGGTGCAGATGAAAGTAGAAGAGTGGATGC
>DRQB01000083.1 GCA_011330645.1 Campylobacterota bacterium
AGGGACAACCTGACTTTTTTACATATAGTATAACAAGAATGCATTAACACAGAGCTAATACAAACTTAAAAATTCTTGAGTATCAGGAGAGGATATGTTTGATATTTTCAGCCACACTTTCGGCCTTGGTACCAAGGACTATTTGTATCGTATGTTTATCTGGACGTATGACCCCTTTTGCACCTAACTTTGTAAAGGCTTCATCTGGGAGATTTAGACTGTTTTTCACAGACATTCTTAGTCTGGTAATGCAGGCATCTGTACTTAGTATATTCTCTTTTCCTCCAAGTGCCAAGATAAAGGCAGATGCTTCATCATTTTGACTGGTATCCGTACTTTCCTCTGAAAGTTCTATATCCATGATTTTGAGTTTGAAAAGTTTAATAGTGTAGTAGGAAGTGATAAAGTAGATGAGTGCAAAGAGTAGCCCCAGCGGTAGAAGAAGTAAAGGATGTGTTGCCAATTTGTAATTAATTACATAATCAATAAAACCAGCTGAAAAGCCAAAACCAGCATGGATGTCTAACAGTTGGGCTAACGCCAACGCTAGACCTGTGAGTAAGGCATGAAGTACAAAAAGCAGTGGAGCAACAAAAAGAAATAAAAATTCTAAAGGTTCAGTGATACCTGTAAGAAATGAGGTAAATGCAACCCCTGCTAAAATAGCCCCTGCTTTTTTACGATACGTTTTTGGTGTATTGAGATAGATGGCATATGCCATGGCAGGCAGTCCAAACATCATTACCACATAAAAACCAGACATATAGACACCTGCTGTTTTATCACCCGCAAAGAAACGGTGTAAATCTCCATTGGCTACCACTTCAACACCATCTTTGAGGTGCGTATATTCTCCTAGCTGAAACCAAAATACGGAGTTGAGTATATGGTGAAGTCCTAGAGGTATGAGTAAACGGTTGAGAGTACCGTAAATAAATGTACCTACTTCACCCAGTCCTATGATAGCATTGGAAAAGGCATCAATACCTGCTTGTGCATAGTGCCAAAAATATCCTGCCAATATACCTACCCCAATAGCAGAAATGGCAGTGATAATAGGTACAAAACGTTTGCCTCCAAAAAAGCCTAAAAACTCAGGAAGCTTGATGTCATAAAAACGGTTATAAAGGGTTCCTGCCAACACACCGATGATAATACCGACAAAGACACCCATATTGACATCTTTGTCAATGCCAGCGTAAACAGCTTTGGCTATGAGGACTCCAATCGCACCAGAGAGGGCTGCCGCACCATCATTGTTTTTGGCTAGTCCATAAGCGATACCGATACCAAAGAGTAAATCAAGATTAGAGAAGATAGCATCTCCTGCATGTTTCATGATAAGCGCTATTTGTCCATCGATAAAAGGAATATCTCCAAAACCTAATCTCAGTAATAGCGCAGCAACAGGGAGCACAGCAATAGGCGTCATCAACGCCTTTCCTATTTTTTGTAATAAGTTAAACATGACGTATTGTTTCCTTTGTTTGGGCTACACTTTTGGGCGTAACAGAGAGTGTGGTGTAACCCAGTTCTATGAGGGTAGGTATCGCTTCAGTATTTGCAGCAAGTTCTCCACAAATGCTGACAGGTTTTGTCACGTGTTTGACAATGTGTGAAAGTGCTGTAAAGATAACAGGAGACAGTGTGTCAACTTTTAGTGTAGGATGTGTTCTTTCTATGGCAAAAAGGTATTGGAGAAGATCATTGGTGCCTATGGAGTAAAAATCTACTACTGCATCAAATGCTTCTAGTGCGAACAAGACAGAAGGTACTTCTATCATCATCCCAAAGAGAATAGCATCACTTTGCAGTTGATATTTGTGTGCAACTTCTAAGGCAAAAGCCTTTGCATGAGTAAACTCTTCAACCGAGGAGACCATAGGAAACATAATCTTAATCGCTTTGCCTTTTGCAGCAAGAAAGATAGCATGGAGTTGTTCTTCAAGTATTTCGGGATGGCTTTGAAAAAGACGCACCCCACGTATGCCTAAAAATGGATTGGCTTCTTGCGGAAGTGGGATATACGGTAAAGCTTTATCTCCTCCTATATCAAGGGTTCTGACCGTAATATCATCAAAGAGTGAAAAGATATCTGCATAAGCTTTTGTTTGTCTTTCAAGTGTAGGTTTTTTCTTTGTAAATAAAAATTCCGTACGTAGAAGACCAATGCCTTCCGCTCCTGATTCTTTCGCCAACGTTGCAGAGGGGACATCTGTGACATTGGCGTAGACGTGAATGGTTTTTTGCTTCTGTGTTTGTGCAGCTTCAAAACGTTTTGCCTGTAATTGTATGGCTTCTTTTTCATAAGAAGCTTTCACACGTTTTGCATTTTCTAAATCTTCTGCCAAGGGTTGGCTTACGAGAACTGCAGCATAGGTGTCTAGGATGACTTGTTCTGAAGTATCTAGAATTGTCGCTGGAAGTATCAGCGAAGTGATACCTGAAGCACGGAGCAAAATAGCGGTATGCGAAGTCAGTGAACTCTGTTTGAGTATGACACCTTGCACACTACTTTTTTCTAGTTGTGCGATGTCGCTTGGCAGTAGATCATCAGCTACTAAAATAAAAGCCTCTGAAGGCAAGGCTGTATGATAGCTATATCCCAGATTTGATTTGACTAAACGCAGTAAATCCTGGTAGTCCACTGCTTTACTTTCAAGTGTCGTCCCTTTAAGGGTTTGTATTTCTGTTTCTATGAGTTCAGAAAATGTTTCTATGTCCTGCGCTTGTGCGCTGAGTTGTAAAAGAAGTTCCTTTTGCGCCAAATAAATGTCTGCGGTGTCACTTGGATGATGTGCTTCATAACGCTCTGTCAAGATAGAGACAGCATGTACCACTGAACCCTGAAATGTAGCATCACTTTCTTGGTATACTTCTTTTTGTGTATAGTGGTACAATGGGGCAATGGCTATCCCCTGATAGATGCTTTCTCCTTTAGCTATTTTCCCTCTATATGAATGGGTAGTGTTTATATTTTTTTCTACTTCTTTATCTTCTTGCATAAGGGCTAAAAAAGTGTGTGTGAGTTTTTCTTGTGCTTGGGGTGCATCTTTCCCTTTGAACTCAATGAGAAAATGATCTCCTTTCTCTAGCCCAAGAGATAGTAGGGCATTGACTGCTTTCGCACTGACTGCTTGCTTGTGATATATCGCTTGGATGTCACAATCAAATTTTTTAGCTTCAGAGACAAATTTAGCTACAGGACGCAGGTGAAATCCATTACTTGATGTGATGGTCAATGTACTTGTCAATGGTTTAGAAAAAAGGTTTTTAAAAAATTGCATTTGAGTCTTTTTATTTTTATAATTTAGAGTATATCAAATCTTTGTTATACTCAAAATTATTTCCATGACGAGGATGACGATTGAAATACCTTATTAATTTTATAGAAGCAAAAGATGTGAGTAAAACACTGATATATAAACACCTCAAATGTACCAAAGGTGAAGTACAACTGATACAGTATGTTTGTCAGCGTTATGTAAAAGGACTAGAAGAGGTTCCTGTGCTTGAAATGTTACGAGATAATTTTTCTGATGATTCTTACAGTTATTTAAAAAAACTTTCATTGGTAAAAAATCTTTTAGATTTGGGTTGGCTTATCCAGATGAGTTTTGGACAAATCAAAGCGCATGAAACATCACAATTAGAACTTTTAGGCACATCTGTAACCCCTAGTATTTCTTTATTGCGATTACTTGAAGAGGGTTCCCTTGAAATCTTTTTACCAGAAGTTAAACCTTATACTGACCATTTGGAATACCTACAAGATCAGTTTGATATGGTGTCTCTTTTGCATAAAATTGCCACCTTTAAACAGGGATT
Organism: Campylobacterota bacterium; assembly: GCA_011330645.1. Classification (GTDB taxonomy): domain Bacteria; phylum Campylobacterota; class Campylobacteria; order Campylobacterales; family Sulfurovaceae; genus Sulfurovum. The sequence continues at coordinate 3,829 of DRQB01000083.1, forward strand.
TGCGGATAACTCATTAAGTATAGGACGTTTGAAAAACAAGTTGACACTTTTGACCACACGAATAGAAGAACGTGTAAAAATGACACAGACTCCTATTGTTGTAGAAGAATTTTTTAAAGAGAAAGAACTTGATGAAAAAGAAAAGCGCATTTTTTTGGCATTGCTAAAGGAAGAATATTCTGGAGGAGAGGGGCAATTTAGAGATATGAATACCCTCATTGAACTCATAAGTTTTGATGAATATGAAAAAATAAAAAACCGTGCCTTGCTTGAGGAGGGTGCAAAACTGATTACCGAAGAGATTATAGATTACGAAGAGATACTCAATATGTTTGGAGGCGTAAGTCGCTCTTTTTACCTCCAAGAAGAAGTCATGCAACGGATTATTCATCCTAAGAAGAAGAAAAAAGTAGCCAAACTCAAACTCAATGAACTTGTAGAAGAACAAGAACTTTTTGAATACTTGAAACCTACAAGTACACTCGATGATGTTGTCCTGCATCCTAAAACGAGAGAGACACTGAACAATGTTGTCAAACAGGTTGACAAAGAAGTTTTTAAAAAGTTAAGGGAATGGGGCATAAAGGATAAACGTAAAGGCATTGATGCACGTATTATTTTTTATGGTGCCGCGGGGACAGGGAAGACAATGACGGCTATGTCTTTGGCAAAAACACTGAAACGTCCAATCTTGTCATTTGATTGTTCCAAGATATTATCAATGTATGTGGGAGAGAGTGAAAAAAATGTACGTAAAATATTTGATGATTTTAAAGAGCTTAGTAAAAAAGCGAAGGTAGATCCTATACTCCTTTTAAACGAAGCGGATCAGTTTTTATCTTCACGTTCACAAGGTGCAGGGAGCTCTGCAGATAAAATGCATAACCAAATGCAAAATATTTTTTTAGAGCAGATAGAAAAGTTTGAGGGTATCCTCATCGCCACGACCAATCTACTTGGTAACATAGACAAAGCTTTTTCACGCCGCTTTAACTACAAGATAGAGTTTAAAAAACCAGGAAAAAAACAGCGTTTGAGACTCTGGCAGTTTATGCTTCCTGAGAATGCAGACTATGATGAGCGTTTCGATATGAAAGAGTTAGCCAAACATGAACTTACGGGAGGGCAGATTAATTTGATTATTAAGAATACAGCTTATAAAGTAGCTGTAAGAGAAGAGTCAGTATTTTCCAACCAAGACTTTTTAGAAGAGATAGAAAAAGAGTTGGGGTCTAGTTTTGAAGGCAGTAAAAGTATGGGATTCAAAATCTAAAATGCAAAAAATTTTGGTACTTTCAAGTGTATTTTTGACAGCACTTTTAGGCTCTTTTTATCCTTCTGTACTTCCTGTGATTGCAGTCCTCTCTTTAGGGGTATTGGGCTATGTTGTCTGGGGCTATAGACAAAAAGGTTTTCAGCCTCAAAGTGATACCTATAAAGCCTTAGAAAAAATCAAAAAGAAACGCCATAAAATAGAAAAAAACAAGCATAAGCATATCAATGATCAAATTGCCTATATTCAAGAAGTATGGGGATATACAAAAGAACAGGAAAAAGTGATAGAACAATTCATAGAAGGCCGTGTCTATAGTGAAATGTATAATAAGCTTACCGCATCACTTTTCCCTCAAATCATCACATTGATAGACAATTGTAATGCGCGGGGTCAGAAGGGATGTAAAAGAGAAGTCTCCAAACGTTTAAGGGAGCTGACACTTTTAATGAAAGAAGAACTAAAGAAGAAAAAATCACAAAGTTCTGAGAGTTTTGAAACTAGCTTGGAAGTCTATGATCAACTTTTGTTAGGGGTGAAGTAATATTCAAGTAATTTTTCTTTTATAAGATACGGGAAACTATCTAGGAAGGCAGAATTATGAAAATAAAATACTCAAACTTACTCGTGGGGTTACTCTTACCTCTCACAACAATCTATGCAGCAGAAGTCTCACTTACTCCACCAAATGCAAAACCTGGTGAATGTTATGCCAGAGTCATGTCTCCCGCCAAATATGAAAATGTAGAAGAAAAGGTTATGGTAAAGGAACCTACAGAAGAGATAAGTATCATCCCTGCACAATACGAAACTGTGGAAAAACAAATAGTCGTTGTACCAGAGAGTAAAAAACTTATTCCTGTACCAGCAAAATATAAAGAAATGATTGAAACGATTGAAGTGAAACCTGCTTCAAGAGTCTGGAAAACTTCATTGAAAAAAAGAGCATTGCCTGTGAGTCAAGCATTGTTAGATGCCATTAAAGCACAGGGTGTTGACTTAGATAAGGCAGTAGCCAATACATGTTATAAAGAATATTTTCAGCCTGCTACATATAAAGTTGAGACAGAAGATTTGATTGTCCAAAATGAGCGCAATGAAACAGAAGTTATTCCTGCAACGTTTGAGACAAAAGAACAAGAAATCGAAGTAATTCCTCCTTCAAAAAAAGTGGTACAAGTGCCTCCTCAATATGAATATGTTGAAGAAAAAGTATTGATAGAAGAAGCAAAAACAGTATGGAAAAAAGGTCAAAACCCTGCACAAAAACTTTCTGGTGCTACGGGTGAAATTATGTGTCTTGTTAAAGTACCTGCAAAATATAAAACGATTAAAAAACTTGTGGTGAAAAGTCCAGCAAAAACAGAAGTGCAGGAAATCCCTGCAGATATCAAGAGTGTTAAAGTGAAACATCTTGTTTCTGCGCCTAAGATAAAGCATACACTTATCCCTGCTGTACATAAAACTATCGAAAAGCAAGTACCAGATACTGCAGCATCGTTTATGTGGACAGATGCCAAAACAGGTGCAGATAAACCATGGAGATTTACAGGGCATATGATTTGTCTGGTAGAAACACCTGCTGTGACAAAAGATGTAAAAAAAGTAGTACTTGATACGCCAGCAACAGTGAAAGAAGAAGTGATTCCTGCAGTCTATAAAACCGTGAAAGTAGAGAAGCTTGTGAGTGAAGCAAAAGAGATTAAAAAACCAATAGAAGCAGAATACAAAATGGTCGAAAAACGTAAAAAACTTGCAAGTACACATGTGGGTTGGAAACGTATTTTATGTCAAACAAACATGACTAAAGATGTGATTAAGAAAATTCAAACGGCACTGAATGAAAAGTCATACCATACAGGTAAACCAGATGGTGTACTTGGTCGCGGTACAAGAAATGCTTTAGAACGCTACCAGAAAGACAATGCTCTTGCTACCGGTGGTATTACATATGAAACATTAGGCTCTCTTAATATAGAGTTGTAAATGCTTATTTAATAATTTCTGCACCAGCAGCTTGTAGTTGGATTATCCCACCTTTTACATTGAGTGGGGTAAATCCATTTTCTTCTAAAATCCGTGAAGCGGCAACGGAACGGCTTCCTGTTCGACAATAAACAATCATTTTTTTATTTTTGTCCATTTTAAGCATCCCAAGATTTTGAGAAAGTGCTTGCACAGGGATAAGTGTAGCATCTCTTAAATGACCTTCCTTATATTCTGCTATCGTTCGTACATCAAGTAAACTCACATTATTATCATTCTCCAGCAGCTGCAGGGCTTGTTTTGCATCAATAGATTGAAAATTAGTGAGTATCCATCCTTTAGAGTAGGCAAACCAAAAAAGTATCCCTGCCATGGCTATCCAGTATAAAATGTTGGTCATTTTCTTCATAGGTTGTTCCTAAAGTTATATTTTTGATATTGTAACCCCCTTTTTCTTTGTTTCACATAGTTACAAACTATTAAAGTCGTAAATATCCACAAAGACTACACAATGACTTTAATTAACTTTTGGCTACTATAACTTACTATTCTGAGAATTTTCTACTCTAATGAGAGGGAATGATGAATTCAATTTTAAGGGATTAATATGACTCATGTACTTACAGAACACCCGTATTTTGGTGTCTTTGTTTTGTTTGCGTTGACAGCAGTAGCGTTCCCCGCGACACTATGGGCTGCACGTTTTGTATCACGTAAAATGGCACGTCTTGACACAGAAAGACTGAAACTTAGTATCTACGAATGTGGACCAGAGGTAACGAAACAACCCAATACTATCTCTGCACAGTTTTATTTGATTGCACTTTTGTTTATTTTGTTTGATGTAGAGATTATCTTTATGTTTCCATGGGCGATTGATTTTAAATTATTGGGCTTTTTTGGATTCGCAGAGATGATACTATTTATACTACTACTTACGATTGGTTTCGTATATGCATGGAAGAAAGGAGCACTTGAATGGCACAGCATCAAGTAAACTACGCCAGCTCAGCTGGATTGCCGATAGCATTGACTTCGGTAGATAAACTCGTAAACTGGGGGCGTTCAAATTCACTTTGGCCACTCACATATGGACTCGCATGTTGTGCGATTGAGATGATGGCATCGGGTGCAAGCCGTTATGACTTCGATAGAATGGGAACTATTTTTAGAGCGTCTCCAAGACAGGCAGACGTAATGATTTTGGCAGGAACACTCTCTAAGAAACATGCTGAATTTGCAAGACGTCTTTATGATCAGATGACAGAACCTAAATGGGTCATCTCAATGGGATCTTGTGCCAATACAGGGGGAATGTTTAATACCTATGCAACTGTACAGGGTGTAGATAGAATTATTCCTGTAGATATTTATTTACCAGGATGTGCTCCACGTCCAGAAACATTACAGTATGCGATGATGATGCTTCAAAAAAAGATTCGTAAAGAATCTGCAGATATGAAGAAAAATACAAAGCAAGATTTAACAAACCAAACAGGTAGAAGAGCGAGGTTAATATAATGCGTAAGTATGTACCAAAAGATAACGTTCAGAAAAAAGCGTACTATACAGATAGATTTCATGTTGTACCACGTGTACCTAGAGAAGAAGTGACAGATGCACATTTTACTTCTGTTGTCTCGGCTTTGGGCGCGGATGTAAAAGAAGCCTATGTTGAGATAGGACAATTGGTTGTACATATAGATGCGACACGTAATTTTGATGTCATTAAAACACTTAAAGAACAGTGCGGATATACGCAGTGTTCTGAGCAGTCAGCGGTAGATTACTTAGCAAAAGACAATGAGTTTGAACTTTTTTGGCAAATGCTAAATGTGACGGAAGCAAAAAGAGTCAGAGTGGTATGTCGCTTAGCAAAAGGTTTGGCGATTGAAAGTATTGTGCCATTGTTTAATTCTGCAAACTTTGCAGAACGTGAAATGTTTGATATGTTTGGAATCAAAGTCAATAATCATCCATTCCTTAAGCGTATACTTATGCCTGATGATTGGGAAGGACATCCACTTCTTAAAACGTATCCACTTTTTGGAGATGAGTTTGCATCATGGTATGAAGTTGATAAAATCTTTGGAAAAGAGTATAGAGATATTATTGGGCCAGAAAACAGAGATCCTGCTAAGATTGATATTGAAGATACAAAACGTTTCTCAAGAGTAGGATATGAAGTACCATTTGGTACAGAATACAATGGCGATGAAGAACAAGAGATTGAATACAGTGACACATTCCTTGTAGATTATAATAAAAAAGCGTCTAAGACATTAGACGAGAGAAGATAGGGGCCTATATGCAAGTAGCAAATAAATTATCACCATTTTTTGAAAACCTCAATTTTGAGCGTGATGACAATACTATGGTTATCAACTTTGGACCACAGCACCCTTCAGCACACGGTCAGTTAAGATTGGTTCTTGAGCTTGATGGAGAGCAAGTCGTAAAAGCATACCCAGATATCGGATATTTACACCGTGGTATAGAAAAAATGGCTGAGAACATGACATATAATGAATTTTTGCCAACTACAGATAGACTTGATTATATCGCGTCAACATCCAATAACTATGCCTATGCACTAGCTGTGGAGAAACTTCTTGGTATTGAAGCACCACGTAGAGCACAAGTTATTCGTACGATGTTACTCGAACTTAATCGTGTAATTTCTCACCTTTTCTTTATTGCTACACATGCACTTGATGTTGGGGCAATGTCAGTATTCTTATATGCTTTCCGAGAGCGTGAATTCGCGATGGACTTGATGGAAGATTACTGTGGAGCTAGATTGACGCATTCTGCTGTACGTATTGGTGGGGTACCTCTTGACTTGCCTGCAGGTTGGTTAGAAAATGTAGCCGCATTTTGTGATAAAGTAGATTATGAAGTACAAAATACTTACGAAGCACTATTGACTGAAAACCGTATCTGGAAGATGCGTTTGGAAGATGTAGGTGTAATTTCGGCAGAAGATGCATTGAACTGGGGTTGTACAGGTCCTATGCTCAGAGGCTCTGGTGTCAAATGGGATATTAGAAAAGAAGAGCCATATGAGCTTTACCCTGAATTAGACTTTGATATACCAACATCAGAGAGATGTGATTCTTATGGACGTTACAGACTCTATATGGAAGAGATGAGACAGTCTACACGTATATTAAGACAGTTGATTCCTATGTATAAAGAGACTGAACCACAACTCATGGCACACGCACCTCAGTACATCTCAGCACCAAAAGAAGAGATTATGACACAAAATTATGCGCTTATGCAACATTTTGTGCTTGTCACTCAAGGAATGAGACCACCAAAAGGTGAAGTTTACGTACCAACAGAGTCACCTAAAGGTGAACTTGGTTTCTATATTAAATCAGAGGGTGAACCATATGCTTACAGATTGAAATGTAGAGCACCAAGTTTCTTCCATACAGGATTACTTCAAGAGATTTTAGTAGGAACATACATTGCAGATGTTGTAACCATTATCGGTACAACAAACATCGTATTTGGAGAGGTGGATAGATAATGAAACGTTACGATTTAAGACACTTAAAAGACGATTTTTATGACAGAATGCTTGAACTTATTGATAAGGGTATTCAAGTAGATGAAGTAGGTATCTTTATGTTTGAAGTAGGAGATTTTTCTTCTATTCAAAAATCTGCTGATGTGATTAAAGAGTCAGGACATGACTTGATGAATTCACTGAAGTTCAATGAAGTTGACTGGACTGTTGTGGTGAAAAAAGTAAGTGAAGAGACACGTAAAGAACGTGCTGAGGCATTTGCTATCGCTAAAAAAGAGGCAGAAGCCAAAGCAGCTGAAGCTGCGAAAATTGCTGCCCAAAAAGAGGCAGAAAAAGCAAAAAAACTTGCTGAGAAAGAAGCGGCGAAAGCTGCTGAAGCGCAGAAGGCTGAGTAGTGTCAGGCGTAGTATTTTCCACTTGGAGAGATGAGTTTATCGATAATCGCGATAAACCTTATGACGAGTGGGTTGCAACGGGTTTCAGACTACCCGAAACGTATCATGGTGATACAGCTTCAAAAGCATTTATAGGTTGGGATGGTGTAGCCATTTTCGATGAAGATATAGATGCAGTTGAACTAGCCAACCAATATGCTGCTCAGTACCAAGAGTACTCTGAAGCATGTGGGCGTTGTGCACCTGGTAGATGGGGTGGTAGAATCCTCTATGACCTGCTTGATAAAATTGCGCGTGGTGAAGGATCTCATGATGACATCACACACTTAAAAGAGATAAGCCAGACTATGATGGTAACCTCTAAGTGTGAGATAGGGAAAACAGTTCCGAAACCTATTTTAGATTTGATAGAGCACTACAAAGATCAGTTTGATACCTGTATAGATGCTCAGATTCCTTCTAAACATTATAATGGCGATACTTCTTATATTGCTAA
>DRQB01000084.1 GCA_011330645.1 Campylobacterota bacterium
AAAGAAGAATCATCACTGGGGGAACAAATAGGTGATGCCTTTGATGTAGATGTTGGGTTAGGATTCTAGGATGCTTGAGGGAAAGTGGTATGCTGAGGGCTCTGCTGCCTCAAGTGCTGCTAGGATGTTTATAGATAACGATACATCATATAGACTAGAAATAGACAATGGAAAAGTCCTTGAAGGAGCATTAAAAAACCTACAGGTTGGAAACCGTTTAGCCAATATAGAACGTAAAATCATACTGGAAGATGGTTCTCTTTTTACCACACCTCAAAATGATACTGTAGACAAAGTGTTCAAAAAACATTTGAAATTCAACAGTTTGATTCATGGACTCGAATCTAAGTACCGATGGATATTCATTGCGCTTGTCGTCACACTATTGAGTGCTTTCTCTTTTTTTAAATGGGGCATCCCATGGACAAGCAAGCAGATAGCCCATGCTTTACCTGAAAAAACAAATCAACTTATAGCAGCCAATACCTTAGATTTCCTCGATGCCTATATGTTTTCCAAAAGTGCTGTACCTACGCTCAAGATGGAGAAAATACGTAAACATTTTCAAGCCAAAGTGGTACCATTAAGCACAGAAAATAAAGAGATACGCTATCACTTACATTTTCGTTCATGGCATGATGGCAATGTGAGTATTCCCAATGCATTGGCATTGCCCTCTGGTGATATTATCCTGACTGATAAATTTGTGGAGTTGTGTAAAAATCAAGATGAAATGGACTCAGTACTTTTACATGAGATGGGACATGTAGTACATAGACATACACTAGAAATGGTCATCGAAGGAACTTTTGTTTCTGTAGCGACCATGCTCATAGTGGGAGACAGTAATGGTTTTGCAGATATGGGTGTGGGCTTAGGCTCATTACTTGTGAGTTCTTCTTATTCCAGAGGGCATGAATCTGAGGCAGATATGTATGCATTTAAACATATGCTTACTGCACATATAGACCCTGCTTCTTTTTCCCATATTATGAATCGTATGACAAAATATATGGAAAAACAAACGGAAGGAAAAATACCTAAAAACACAAAAGCAAATGAGTCAAAGAAAGATATTTTGGATTATCTTGCTTCCCATCCGAATACAAAGCAGCGTATTGATATTGCTAACCAGTTTTCAGCCTGTTATAAAAAAGGCTTAACAACCTGTGAGGTGAAGGTAGAGGATTAACCACATTTCCCAGGGGCACATTTCATGCCGTTAAATTTGCCTGTGAGTGGGGCATCATGGTCTATACCTTGGGTATGCATTTTGTCCATCATAGCTTTCATTTCTTCTGGATGTGCGACAAAGTTATATCCTTTATAGAGTGTAAAAACACCATAAATAATGACAAGTAAAGCCGCGAGTTTCATCATGGTGCCACGGAGATTTCCTTTTTGTAGAAACTTTGTGATAAAGCCTAGGAAAAAGAGGGCAGGGATAGTTGCTAAACCAAAGGTTGCCATGACTAAGGCCCCTCCCAAAGGAGTTGCCGTACTCGCAGCAAAAATGGCAAAAGAGTATACCAGTCCACAAGGGATAATGCCATTGAGCATCCCTAAAAGGTAAAAACTCAGATAGCTTTTACTGACGATAAGTTTTTTAAAGCTATGTTGATACCAACTATATTTAGAGACTGACCATTCTGCAGAATTGAGAAACTTTAAGTTACCAAGCAAAGAGAGTCCTGCAAGTATCATGAGGAGTCCAGTAAGTAGAAAGAGTATGCCTTTTGTGGTAGGTGTAAATGCAATAACTTGACCGATAAAACCAAAGATGGCACCTAAGATTGCATAAGTCGTGACACGTCCAAAGTTGTAGGCTAGATGCGAGGCTGTTTGCTGTGCATAGGAGGATTTTTGGTCTATTTTACTGGAAGTATAGGCAACAACGATGCCCCCACACATACCAATACAATGCCCAACACTCCCTAGGAATGCGGTTGTTAAAATAATAATTAGGTCTATGTTTCCCATACCTGTCCTACGATAATATGCTGTTGCAAAACTATAGTATAATTTTGTTAAAATAGTGTTAATACTTGGTAAAAGGATACCTTTGTGGCAAAAAGCTTAAAGCGTACGATTAAAAAAATGTTTAGAGAATTTTTGGTGTATCATCATAGTTCTTTGGAATACAGAGCAAAAATTTTAACATTGTTGGTTTCTGCTAACAACGATATCTGTGAGTGTGAGAAGCAAAAGCTTAAAGAGATTGCACATACAATTTACAGTAAAGACCAAGAACGTGCCGAACTGCTTCTTGATACTGTATATGAGTACCATACAAAGATAGTAACCAATAATGGTCTGGACTTTGAACACTTAGTGCAACTTGTCGCAAAAGAAACAAAAAATGTGAAACGATTTGCTGAAAAAATTGATATTCCTCTTTTATCTACTTTAAACGAATGTGTTGATGAAGATGATGAGGATGAAGTACTTTTTAAAACACGTTTATTGGAGTTTTTACAAAATCTCAAAGAAGAATATGGAGAAAAATAATGGAGTGGTACAGGTTTATCATTTTAGGAAAGGTGCAAGGTGTGTTTTACCGAAAGTTTGTCTCTCAAGCATTGATGAAAAAACAGTTTAAAGGCTACATCCAAAATCTCCCTGATGGTAGTGTAGAAGTAGTGGCTGAGGTATTTGATGATGATTTTGATACATTTATGCAGATACTTAAAAAAGGATCACCCTTAAGTTCGGTAGAAGACATAAAGTATGAGGTGATAGATGATGCCGTGTTTAACACAGATGGTTTTGAGATTAGATATTAACCTAAGGTTGATATAATCGAGCATAATTTAGAGGAGTAGATATGAGTTCTGGTTGGGGATGTCAATTTATGGGAAAAAAAGACAATGATGATGAGTGGTGTCTTAAACTTCACCATCACTGTGAACCTGGCTGTAAGGGCTGCATCATCGCGGGGCAAGTAGAGTTTACACAGCCTAATATTAGTGAAGAACAGGAACGCAAGGTAAAGAAACGCTCTGATAATCCTTTAGATAGATAGATAGCTTACGCCATCTCCTTCCCAAACTTCGCTTTCAACTTTGCTAACTTTGGTGGTATGACTGCCATACAATACCCTTGCATTTGGTTTTGTCTATAGTAGTCTTGGTGGTAGGCTTCTGCTTTGTAGTAGCATTTTAGGGGTTCTATGGTGGTGACTATAGGGTCAGAGTAGTCGGCTTGTGCGGCTTCTAGTGCGGCTTCGGCTGCTTCCTTGGTCTCTTCATCTGTATAGAGGATGGTAGAGCGATACTGTGTTCCTCTGTCGGCACCTTGTTGGTTGAGTGTCGTAGGGTTATGTACCACAAAGAAGATGTCTAGTAGTGTGTCAGAAGTGATGATGCTGTCATCGTAGGTGATGCGGATGACTTCAGCGTGTCCTGTCTCTCCTGTACAGATGTCTCTGTAGGTTGGGTTGTCAGTGTGTCCGTTGGCATAGCCACTCTCTACATCACTCACACCTTTAAGTGTTTCAAATACCGCCTCAGTACACCAAAAACATCCGCCACCCACAATAAGTTCTTTTTTTGCCATTGTGTATCCTTTATTAAATTACTATTTACTTTTTCATTTGTATCTTTGCTATAATACCTAAGAAATAAAAAACTAATCTAAATATGGAGGTTTTATAATGAATATTAATGTTGTATGTCCACATTGTCTCAAAGTAAATCGTATACCTAAAAAAGAATCATATAGTAAAGCAAACTGTGGGTCATGTAAAAAGTCTTTGTTAGATTCAAAGCCTGTGAGTGTGGATGCTGCTAAATTAGGTACATTTTTAGCCAATTCAGACATCCCAGTAGTGGTAGATTTCTGGGCGCCTTGGTGTGGTCCTTGTCTGCAAATGGCACCTGCCTTTGAAGAAGCAGCCCTTGCTATGCCTTTACAGGCACAGTTTGTAAAGGTCAATACAGAAGAACAACAAACACTGGGTGCACAGTATGGTATACAAAGTATTCCTACACTTATTGTCTTTAAAAATGGTAAAGAGGTCGATAGACTTTCTGGTGCTTTGACTGCAGGTAGACTCCAAAGCTGGGTTAGGCAGTCACTTTAATGGCAAAAATATTATTACTTGAAGATGATGCCAACCTAAATGAAACAGTCACAGAGTTTTTAGAAGAGCTGGGACATGATATTGTGTCCGTATATGATGGCTATGAAGCGCAAGAAAAACTCTATGAAAGTAAGTATGATTTACTTTTACTTGATGTAAACACTCCTGGTATTACAGGGTTTGAACTCCTCAAAGAAGCGCGAGAAGGTGATGTGGTTGCGCCTGCGATTTTCATTACCTCTTTAGATTCTGTAGATGACTTGGAAAAAGGATTTGAGAGTGGTTGTGATGATTATATTCGTAAACCATTTGCACTTAAAGAACTTAAAATCCGTGTAGAGACATTACTGAAACGAGGTTTTTTCCATGAGTCCAAAGAGTTGATTGTGATTGCCAAAAATATTGCTTATGATACGAGAAACAATGAGCTTGTGATTGATGACAAGAGTGTCTCTTTGGGACATAAAGAATCAAAGTTACTGAAACTCTTTATGAAAAATGAGGGTGAGGTGATAGCGCATGAACGTATTTATAAACATTTATGGGATTTTGATGAAGAACCAAGTGATACCGCACTACGTACTTATATTAAAAATCTTCGCAAAATTATAGGAAAAGAAAGTATTGTCAGTATCAAAAAACAAGGCTACAAATTCATTACTGGGGAGTGAGAAAAAATCACTTTTAAGATTTTTTGCACTTTATATTGCAATGGTCTTACTGATGATTGTTGTGCTCTCTTACTATTATTATCAGACACAAGAAAAGTTGATGCTCTCAAATCAAAGAGCAACGCTGTTTAAGTATGGTTTTATACAGGCAAAAAGACTGAAAGTACTCCATCATTTTTTTGATGAGCGTACAGAATATCCGCGAGACCCTCGTTTTACTTCTGCCATTTATGATGTAGAAAAAAAGGCTATATTTTCCCTGTTGGAAGAAAAAAATGTACGTTTTGATAAAGAAATCTATATGATTCATAACCATATACATTTTTTAAAAAGCTTGGATGATTTTTATTTAGGTACAAAATATATTATTATAGAAGTTAAAGATGATGGGGTTTGGCGGAACATCATATGGAAAAACATACTAGGGTATGGATTGTTTACGTTCTTTATTTTTATGCTTTTTGGTTTATATCTTGCAAAACTCTTTTTAAAGCCTATGAGAGATTCCATTGTCCTTTTAGATAGATTTATTAAAGATACCACACATGAACTCAACACACCACTCTCTGCAATACTTGCGAATATAGAGATGATGGATACAGGTGTAATGACGGATAAAAACAAAACAAAACTTAATCGTATCAACATTGCAGCCAAAACGGTTTCCACACTCTATAAAGACTTAACCTATTTGACGCTTGAACAGGAAAAAGAGAATGAAAATGAACATATTGATGTGAAAGCATTGATAGAAGACAGGGTCGAGTATTTTACTATTTTGGCAGAATCAAAAAAGTTGAAGTATGCTTTAGATTTACATCCTGCTATGATATTTGTGGATAGACGAAAATTTACAAGAGTGATAGATAATCTTATCTCAAATGCCATCAAATACAATAAACGTAATGGGGTAGTAGGGGTGAGTTTAAAACAAGGAGAGTTAACTATTTGGGATACAGGCATTGGTATTAAAGAAAGCAAAATACCGTTTATATTTGACCGTTATATACGGTTTAATCAAAGCGAAGGTGGTTTTGGTGTGGGGTTAAGTATCGTGAAAAAAATCATTGATGAATATGGTATGCGTATTGAGGTGAAATCAAAAGAGTCTGAAGGAACGAAAATGGTGCTAAAATGGTAAAAAATATTTTATGGATGATACTGTTGTTAAGTACACTCAATGCAGAAAATGTATTTGAACGTAATTGTGTCACCTGCCATCAAGCATTGCCTGCTACATTACAAGAGATGTTTAAACGGTATTTACTTATTTATAGCAGTGAAACAAATGTAAAGGCTGGTATCAAACATTATTTGCGTTACCCCTCTAAAGATATCTCAGCCATGTCTGATTTATTTGTCGATACCTATGGTATAAAAGAACCAACACATTTATCACCTAAAGAGTTAGATGAAGCAGTAGATACATACTGGGAGAAGTTTAAAGTTTTTGGTAAGTTGAAATAGGTATAATGCAAATATATAATTTTATATTATACAAGGAAGGAATGGACATGAAAAAAATAATGGTATTGGTAGCACTAGTTTTATTTGCTATAGGAAGTACGCCTGTAGTGGCATCGTCAAACTTAGTAAAAGGGCAAAAACTCTTTAAAAAGAAGTTTAGAAAAAGCTGTAGATTCTCTGGTGTGCGTTTTGCACGTTATCATACCCAAGATGAATGGGAAGAAATTTATGATGATGGAAAATTCCAAAAGGAAGCTAAAAGAATATGTCCACGTTTAAAACTCAATAAAATTAAAAAGTCATGGTGGAAGTATGTCTACGAATTCTCTTATGAATATGCAAAAGATGGATCTAGAGTGCCTCATTGTTAGACATCATTGTAACCTCTTGAAGCAATGTACCCCAAATTGCTTCTTTTTTCAACACAATCTTCACAATCTTTTCACAATTCCATGTTATCATCACTCATCTTAAAACTAAAAGGATTGAACATGACTAATATTACAAAACTCGCAGTTGCCGCTTTACTTGGGCTAGCTGTACTTTCAACAGCTGCTTCAGCAGATGTAAACAAAGGTAAAAAAATCTATATGAAAAAGCTTAAAGCTGCATGTGGTTACAACGGTGCTAAATTTGCACGTATGCATACTCAAGATGAGTGGGAATCAATCAAAGAAGCTGGTAAAATGGGTGCAGAAGTAAAAAAAATCTGTCCTAAATCAAAATTAAAAGCTAAATATGAAAATGACATTTATGATTTTTCATATGAATTTGCAAAAGATTCAGGAAACGTACCTTCTTGTTAAGAAGGTGTTTAATATAGTATTAAGTTAAATATCTATATCATCATTTTTGAACTAGTTAAATCAGAGGGATTGATAGTAAATTGAATTTACTATCAATAAAACAAATCAAATTAATCAAAGGAAATACAATGAAAAAATTAGCAATCACAATGTTACTTGCTGGATCTACACTACTTATGGCTGATGGAGCTGCTGCTTTCGCTAAATGTGTTGGTTGTCATGGAGCAAACGGAGAAAAAGCTGCTCTAGGTAAATCTGCAATCATCAAAGGTCAAGATGCTGCAAAAACTATTGAGCAACTTAACGGTTACAAAGCTGGTACACTTAACCAACACGGAATGGGTGCACTTATGAAAGGTCAAGTAGCTTCTATGGATGACGCTACAATCAAAGAAGTTGCAGACTACATCGCTGCAATGAAATAACATTTCTACTGATCTTGCACACATCTTTACAGATGTGTGCAGTCAGATACTAATTCTACCTTCGCTTAAAAACTTTTCTATCTTTTCTTATTTAAATAATGTTACTTTTTTTGCATAGCAGTGTTACATTTACCTGTTTCACATTTTGCTGCTGATATAGTTTCTTTTTTAGGTGCTTTTTTCTCGGTAGAGCATTTTGTACTTTTTGCTCCATTTTTCATAGCACTATTACATTTCCCAGATTCACATTTCTGTCTTGGTAAATTAACTTTTGGTTTGGTTTTGTCCGAAGAACATTTAGTACTGAGCCTTCCTGTTTCTGTGACACGTACACAAGCATACAGTGCTTTGGTCGTTTTGGCTTTGAGTACACAGTTACGACGCGTGTCATTTTTATCCATTTGGTCAATAATGTTCATTTTCTTTTTCACAAGCAACGCTGAACCATTTGCCATACTTGCACCACATTTACCTGCACCACATTTCATACCACCTTCTGTAATGGATTTTGTTTTTTCTTTGTCACTACAGCCTGCAAGCAGGGCTAGAGAGATTAGCCCTATGATCATTATTTGTTTCTTCATTTTGTTTCCTTAAGTTCTTTTTTTAACAGATGCTTTTCATACAATTCAAAGAAAATTGGTATGAGAAGTAAACTAAGCACTGCAGAGGTCACAACCCCACCAATCATCGGTGCGGCGATACGCTGCATCACCTCTGAGCCTACACCAGTGGTGAGCATAATAGGAAGTAACCCTGCCAAAATGGCAAAAACTGTCATCAGTTTAGGTCTTACCCTCTGTACTGCACCTTCATAGATGGCAGCATCCAAATCTTCAAAGTTAAAGGCAGAGCCAACTCTAGCACGCATCTCATCTACACTCTCTTGAAGATAGACTATCATCACGATGGCTGTCTCTGCGGCTATACCCAGCAGTGCCAAGAAGCCGACAATTACAGCGATACTCATGTTAAAGTCTAACATTTGAATGTAAATAAGTCCACCTACCAAGGCAAATGGTAAGGTAAAGAAGACAATGAGTGTCGGTACCATGTCTCCCAATGCAAAGTAGATAAGCACAAAGATAACAAGGAGTACAGTAGGGATAATCCACTTCATCTTTTTCATCGCTGACTCAAGGTACTCAGACTGTCCTGCCCACTCAAAGTAATATCCTGCAGGCATTTTCAAATCTGCCAAGGCTTTCATAGCCTCTTCTTTGTATGTCACGACTGACATCCCTTGTTGTGGCGTAATATAGACAAAGGTCACAGGTGTTGCCATCTCTGACTTGATAACCGATGCACTTTCTCTATACGCTACTTTAGCAAATGTTGACAGAGGTACGAACCCTAGAGGGGTTTTTATCTGTATATTACGTATGTCATCTAGATTACGGCGTTCCTCTTCTTCAAAACGAAGTGCGATAGGGTAACGCTCTAAACCTTTATACATTGTGGTAATCTTTTTACCACCAATGGCAGCTGAAGTGTACTCCTGTATGAGTGACTTGCTAATGTTATAGCGTTGCAAGGCTTGGGTGTCTATATCTATATCGATAAAGAAACCAGCAGATGCCTGGTCTGAAAAGACAGACTGAGTGACTTTTAAATCACGTAACTTGCGTTCAATCTCAGAGGCAACTTTTTGTAACCCATCGGAGTCCTTACCATAGAGTTTGATTCCAATTGGTGTACGGATACCAGAGAGAAGCATATCGATACGCCCTCTAATAGGATAGGTCCATGAATTTACAAGTCCTGGGACTTGCAGTGCTTTTTCCATTTGGGCTAAAAGTTTTTCTCGTGTCATACCTGGGCGCCATTGATCTTTAGGCTTAAAGGTAATGATGGTCTCCAGCATACCAAGTGGTGCAGGGTCAGTTGCAGAGTTGGCACGTCCACCTTTTCCAAAGACGGTAGCCACTTCAGGAAATGACTTGATAATAGCATCGGTCTTTTGTGTCAAAGCCTTACTTTGATCTACTGAGATACCATAAGGTGTGACTGGCATATACATCATTGTCTGCTCATCAAGCATCGGCATAAATTCCCAGTTGAGTTTCTCGTAAAGAGGTACTGCAAAAGCAAGGAGTGCAATGGCAGCAACAATCACAAAATATTTGAGCTTCAATCCATATATTAAAAGTGGATGATACAACCAGATGAAAAAACGATTCAGTGGGTTTTTAGACTCTGGGATAATATGTCCACGCACAAAAAATATCATCAGTACCGGCACTAAAGTTACTGAAAGCAGGGCACCTGCAGTCATCGCAAAAGTTTTGGTAAATGCAAGTGGAGAGAATAGTAATCCCTCTTGTCCATTGAGTGCAAAGATAGGTAAAAATGAGACCACTACAAGTGCCAAAGCAAAGAAGATAGGGCGTCCTACCAGCTGTGATGACTTGACAATGACGGCGATACGCTCAGAATTATCAAGTGGAGCACCTTTCTTTGCCTCCTCTTTGTGTATGGATTTGTGGGCATTTTCTATCATGACTATGGAGGCATCCACCATGGCACCGATGGCTATGGCGATACCTCCTAGGCTCATGATGTTAGAGCCTATACCAAAAAGCTTCATGAGCAAGAATGGCAATGCAATCGTAAGTGGCAAGACAATGAACATAATGAGTGTCGAACGAAAGTGCATGAGGAACAAACCGATGATAATAACAACAATGACACTCTCTTCAATCAGTGTATGCTGTAGTGTCTCGACAGAAGCTTCTATAAGCTCTGAACGGTCATAGGTAGTGACAACATCTACATCGTCCACTTTAAGCTCTTCCATCTTCTTTTTGATACGGTTAATGGCAGCATAGACATCTTCACCATAACGTACCATGACAATACCACCTACGACTTCACCTTCACCATTAAGATCTGCCATACCACGTCGGGCAGCTGGCACCATCTCTACACGACCAATGTCGCCTAGGGTAAGTGGTACACCATCTTTAGTCGTAACCACAAGTTTGGCTATCTCATCTAAGTTTTTGAGGTAGCCTTTTGCCTGTACCATCCATTCAAAACCATTTTGAATGACGATACGTCCCCCTGTATCATTGTTATTTTCTCTTAGTGTACGTGCCACATCTTTGATGGAAAGATTGTACTGTAC
>DRQB01000085.1 GCA_011330645.1 Campylobacterota bacterium
CTTGAAGTCTATGGTAATCGTGAGAAGGCAGCCATCTCACACATTATGGCAAACTTTGAAGAACAGTTAGAAGAGGTTAATCTCCCTAAAGGTGTAGAGCTTGAACAGATAGGAGATATCAAACAGTTCAAGGCTTCTGCAGAGCGTATGATTGGTGCAATTATTATTGCGGTAGTACTTATTTTCTTTACGCTTATTGTGATGTTTGCAAACATTAAGATATCGCTTATGATACTCTTTTCTATTCCCCTGACCATCATAGGGGCATCATGGACAATGCTTACCATTGGGTACCACGTTTCTATGCCGGCGATGATGGGATTTATGTTACTCTCTGGGGTGATTGTAAATAATGCTATATTGCTTATCCACTTTGCCATAGAGCAGGTGCAACTTGGGATGAATAAACGTGAAGCAATGCTGGAATCTATTAAAATCCGTACCCGCCCAGTGCTTATGACTGCTTTTGCAGTATCTGTAGGTATGCTTCCTGTTGCACAAGGTGCAGCCATAGGGCTAGAGAGACTTGCTCCATTGGGTGCTGTGGCAATAGGTGGTCTGGTAGTAGGGACATTTATGACTTTAGTGTTTATCCCAATCGTATTCATTTGGACAGTTAAAGAAGAGAAAATATTGGAGATGTAAATGTATAAAATAAGTATGGTATGGATATGTTTGGCAGTGATACTACAGGCTGTGAATGTAGGAGATACACTTCCCCATGTAACATTGGAAAAAGAGAATGGTGGAATGAGTCATGATAAACCATGGTATTCAAAGACTCTGAGAGGCAAAGTACATCTTTTACTCTATATGGATCCAGATAAAAGAGCAGAGAATCAGGCACTTCTTGATGCTCTGAATGTTTTGGAAGTAGATAGTCAAAAGTACTCTACTGTAGCCATTGTAAATTTGGCTGCTACATGGATGCCTGACGCTATATTGGAAGGTCTGTTAAGTAAAAAAGAAAAAGAACTTAAAAATACTTCTTTTGTTTTTGATAAGAAAAAATATTTAGTTAAAAAATGGAAGATGAAAGATGATGCATCAAATGTCTGGATTATAGATAGAACATCAAAAGTGATGTATAAAAAAGTGGGTAAAGCTTCTCATGAAGAGATAGAGTATATGATTAAAATGCTATCTGATATGCTAAAATAAAACTTACAGGAGAAAATGATGAAAAGAATACTTGCAATACTATTGTTACTTTTGGTTGTCATCCAATTCATACCCTATGGAAAAGACCATACGAATCCAGTTGTCATCGCAGAACCAAAATGGGATACACCTAAAACACGTGAACTTTTTATGAAGGCTTGTGTAGATTGTCACTCTCATGAGACAAAATGGCCAGCTTATAGTAATGTTGCCCCTATCTCATGGATTGTTTATTATCATGTAATGGATGGACGTGAACACTTTAATGTTTCGGCTTGGGGACATCAGAAAAAAAATAAAGGTAAAGATGCTGCCGAAGAAGTGGAAGAAGGAGAAATGCCACTTGCATCCTATCTTCTTGCTCACCCTGCAGCAAAACTTACAAATGCTGAAACTAAACTATTGATTCAAGGACTGAAAAACACTTTTGGTGAAGAAAAAGAAGATTAAATATATCCAATAGTTCACATTGAATTAACAATGGGTTGTTATGCTTCCTTATTAATTATATATGGTAACAATTAAGTAACATATCATATATATAATTATTATATTAAATATAAGGAAATAAAATATGAAAAATATGAAATTATTGAGTTTAGTGGCAGCATCGAGTCTGTTCTTTGTAAATGGATGTGGAAATACTGGAGGCGGAACTCCCGTTGCAAGTACAGAATTACCCTCAGAGGTTAAGGCAGCGATAGATGCACCAAATTCTATACTCTCTGAAGAGCTAGCCAATACACTTTCTCATATGGGAAATGAAGAACGATTGGCTTATGATGTATATAATAGACTTTATTCTGAATGGGGTACTAAGCAGTTTACCAATATTGCAACAAAATCAGAATACAAACATATTACAGCAGTACAGCAATTAGTGCAAAAGTACAAAATGAGTGATGATATTAATTTCACAAATGTGGACTTGCCTGCTTTAGGATATATGAATACGCCTATAGAAGATATGCAAGCAGGTACCTATGACATAGCTAAAATTCAAAAACTTTATGATGATTTGATTTCACAGGGCTCAACGTCTGAAGTAGAGGCTTTAAATGTGGGTTGTATCGTTGAAGTAGTTGACGTGAATGACTTAGATGAATATATTACATTGGCAGAAGATTCTAATGCACAAGATGTTGTTGATGTCTTTAATTTTTTACGTGATGGCAGCTATAATCACTATTGGGCATTTGATAAAGGTCTTAAAAACAGAGGTATTGTAGATGGATGTTGTACACTTGGAACAGAGTATTGTCATCCGGAGTATCCTCAAAAATAAAATCAAAAAACCTTGAGTCATATTGGGTACAAATTCGTATGATTGTAAGGTTTTAAGAGTTTAAACTTTCTCATGAAAATCTCATTAAATTAAGATAGACTATGTTTATCAAATAATAACTGTTTTTATAGTTTTGAAATTTTAGGGAATAAAGATATGTTTAACACTAAATTAACACTTCTGTGTCATACTTTCTTGTCTAGTCGAAATAAGACAAGGTCTCTTTCTTCCCTTAGAGACCAACATAAGAGTGTATCGTGCTGAAACATCATTTTTTCATCTCCCTTTTAAGTACGATCCTCTTATATCTTAGTCTTGGATTTCTCCTTTTTTATGTTTCTAAACATTATGTAGGTATGGAACAAAAAGTTGAAGAAAAAATCATCTCATTCTCACTCTCACAATACATTCCTGAAGTTATACCAGCTGTTGAAGAAGTCAAAGAAGAAACGATAGAGCCAGAGCCAATAGAACCTGAACCTGTAGTGGAAGAAGAAAAAATTGAACCCATAGTAGAAGAGAGTATACCCGAGCCAGAAGTAGTTAAAGTACTACCTAAACCTATCGTCAAAAAGGTTGTAAAACCCCCAAAGAAGCGTGTTAAAAAGAAAAAAACTAAAAAGAAATATGTAAAAAAAAGAGTAAGCAAAAAGAAATTTAATAAAAAACGAAAAACGAAAAAAGCCACAAAGCAAAAAGCATCTTCGTCCCGTAAATTTAGTGCCGCAAAGAAAAATGCCTTTCTCTCTCAAATACGCACAAGAATAAATAGAAATAAAAACTATCCACGCATCGCACAGCGTAGAGGTATGCAAGGCACTGTGAAAGTAAGGTTTACCATTTTAGCCAATGGTCATGTGAGTAACATTGTTATTAGTGGTAAAAAAGTCTTTTTCTCCTCAGCTCGCAGTGCCATAAAAAAAGCTTTTCCTGTAAATGTCAAAAATGCACCTATGTCCCTTCCTGAAACTGTCAATTTAATTTTAAATTATCAGATTAGATAAGTTTAACACAAACTTAACACTAAAATGTCACACTTGTCCTAGATAAAATAGGATGAGGAAGTAAAATGAAAAGAATAATTGGATTGTCTTTGGTAAGTATCATGTCCCTGCAGGCAGCATCTATGGAGCTGGGTACCATTAATGTAGAAGCAAAAGCAGGAAGTCAAATGATTAAGGATGTGCGTGGGGAAGACATTAAGTCAGCTGATTTGGGTGAAGCACTTTTTAAACAATCGCCTTCTGTATCTCTCATCAGAAGATCTGCCGTGGCAAACGATATTCGTGTCAGAGGGCAAAAAAAAGACAATATTAATGTCACAATAGATGGAGCAAAAGTATGTGGGGCTTGTCCTAATAGGATGGATCCACCTATTTCACATGTGCTTACCAATAATGTAGATTTTATAGAGATCAATGAAGGACCATATAATGTAGAAGATTTTGGTGTACTTTCGGCAGATATCAAAGTACATACCATTAAACCTAAAAAAGGATTTGAAGGAGAAGTTAATGTGGGTGCAGGGAGTTTTAGATATAAAAAAGGTGCTTTCTCTTTAAGTGGAGGCACAGACAGTGTACGTGTGCTACTTTCTGGCTCAACAGAGAGTTCTGAGCAGTACAAAGATGGTAATGGTGATGACTTTGTCGGACAAATCGCACGAGAAATCACAGCAGGAGCCGTACCTGCGGCTACACAGTATCAACCACAATATCGTAACCTTGATGCGTATACAAAAAAGACACTCATGGCAAAAATGTTTTGGGATATTACAGACACACAAGAACTAAAACTCTCTTATACAGCCAATAGAAGTGACAATGTACTGTATCCTTCTTCCAAAATGGATGCACTGTATGATGACTCTGATATTTATAACATTGAATATGCAGTTAGAAATTTAGGAACCTATTCAAAAGAGTTAAACCTTCAAGTCTATCAATCAGAAGTGGCACATCCTATGTCTACAAAGTACCGTCAAATGGGTGCGATAAATTATGTGACGCATTCGCTTACCACTAAAATGCAAGGTGCAAAACTGAAAAATAGTTTTGATGTACGCAACCATACCATTACTTCTGGTATGGATTATAGTTTGAGAAATTGGGATGGTGGTTACTTTAAAAATGATGTACCATTCCCTGCGGCAAAATTTCATAGTATTTGGGATGTTGATACTGAAAATATCGCATTTTTCCTCAAAGATAAAATTACTTTAGAAAAATTCGAAATTGATTTGGGCTTACGGTATGATAATACCGATATCACTTCTGCAAATCCTACACAAGCATCGAACACGTATGATGCATTAAGTGCCTATATATTTGGAACCTACCATATAGACGAGAAAACTAAATATTTTGCAGGTTTTGGTAAATCATCACGTGTACCAGATGGTAAAGAGTTGTATTGGATAGGAAGTATGGGTAATTCAGTAGGTACCCCTAATCTAGAGCAAACAACGAACTATGAGTTTGATTTGGGTGTTGAAAAACAATTTGAAGATGCAAGTTTTAAAGCAAAATTCTTTTACTCAGTACTCAAAGACTATATCGCCTATAATGCAAGTAGTCTGAATGGTATGGGAGCTGCACTCAATGCGTATGAGAATGTAGATGCAAAACTCTATGGTTTTGAACTCTCAGGAACATATATTGCAACTGAGTCACTCTATTTTGATTATGGCGTAGCCTATCAAAGAGGGAAAAAAGAGTATCCACTCAAAGGGCAAACAGGAACAAATATGCCTGATATCGCACCACTGAAAGCAAACGTTGCTTTAAATTATGATTATGATGAGAGTTTAAATCTTCGAGCAGAAGTCATTGCTTCAAGTGCCTGGAATGACTTTGATGCAGAAAATGGTGAACAAAAATTAGATGCTTATGGGGTATTGAACCTCAAAGGTACAAAACAGTTTAGGAACAATTTTGAACTGACAGTAGGGATAGATAATCTCTTAGATAAAACATATGCTGTATCAAATACGTATAAGGATTTAGTGCTACT
Source organism: Campylobacterota bacterium (assembly GCA_011330645.1). GTDB lineage: Bacteria > Campylobacterota > Campylobacteria > Campylobacterales > Sulfurovaceae > Sulfurovum. Next base: position 5,459 of record DRQB01000085.1, read on the forward strand.
TCCTACTGTTGGTAATAATGAAGTCATGTTACTGAATGAACCTGGACGTTATATTTATACGAATTTAAAATATACATTTTAGTGTCTATATCTTATAAAATTTCAATAAAAGTAATATAAATATATCCCTCGCTGTCACACAGTGTGGGGTCATTTCTCTTCTTCAAAACTTCTTTTAACAAACCACTTTTTTAACAATATGTAGATATTTTAGATTTGATATATATCAAAGTTTTTCCTTTTTTAAAATGTTATAGTGAATGCGTTTGATGGTTTTAATGAAAAAAACTTATTAAAGCTTGAACAAAAAAGGAGTGATTTAGAGTAATCTAAATCTGTTTTAAATCGTAATTTAGAGGAGGAAAGATGAATTACAAACTCAATAAATTTGCATCTCTTGTTCTTGGGTCGGCATTGGGTATGACAACACTTTTTGGTGGGAATACTTTGCAAGACATCATGAAAGAGAGAGGGTTGACGCATCAAGATATGCTTGCTGCAGCAAAGACATATACACCAAGTGGTGGACGAGACAAATACATCGTATTTAGTTCAGGTGGACAATCTGGGCAGATGATGGTCTATGGTGTGCCTTCTATGAGAATACTCAAATATATTGCAGTATTTACACCTGAACCATGGCAAGGGTGGGGGTATGATGATGATACCAAGAAAGTACTTGCACAAGGTAACATCAGAGGTAAAAAAATTACTTGGGGGGACACACACCACCCAGCGCTATCTGAAAAAGATGGTAAATATGATGGTAAATGGTTGGTCATTAATGACAAAGCAAATCCAAGACTTGCAGTTATTGATTTAAAAGATTTTGTAACCAAACAGATTGTGGTGAATCCTGTTTTCAAATCAGATCATGGTGGAGCATTTTTTACACCAAACTCTGAGCATATTCTTGAAGCATGTCAATATGCGGCACCTTTAGACAATAACTATCATCCTATGGATGAATATAAAGAAACCTATAGAGGTGGGGTAACTGTTTGGAAATTTGATCCAAAAATTGGACGTATTGATGCGAAAAAATCATTTACCATAGAGATGCCTCCTTATATGCAGGATCTCTCTGATGCAGGTAAAGAAGCAAGTTTTGGTTGGGGATTTACCAACTCATTTAACTCAGAGATGTACACAGGAGGTATCGAAAAAGGGCTTCCACCATTTGAAGCAGGATGTTCAAGAAATGATACTGACTTTTTACATGTATATAACTGGAAGAAGTTGGCAGAGCTTGCAAAAGATGATAAAAATGTAAAAATCATCAATGGTGCAAGAGTGGTACCTATGGATGTAGCAGTGAAAAATGATGCACTTTTCTTGATACCTGAGCCAAAATCACCACACGGTGTAGATGTTTCTCCTGATGGTAAATACATTATTGTGTGTGGTAAGTTAGATACGCATGCAACAGTATTTGATTTTGCTAAGATTCAAGATGCCATTAAAAATAAAGACTATGTAGGGAAAGATCCTTATGGTATCCCTATTTTGGATTTGAAAAAAACCATGCACTGTCAAGCAGAGTTGGGACTTGGGCCATTACATAACCAGTTTGGTAAAAATTGGAAAGACAAAGGTGAAATATTTACGTCACTTTATGTA
>DRQB01000086.1 GCA_011330645.1 Campylobacterota bacterium
GCAAGGTATAAAAGAAGAACGTTTGCCTCTGATTTTTGATAAAAGTTATGATACTTTCTATGAAGTGAGTATGGAAAAACGGGATAATGTAGCCTACCTAAGTTTCAACTTTCATAATGGGGCGATGAGTACAGCTCAGTGCATACGACTCAAGTATGCAGTGGAGTATCTAAAAACACAATGTGAAGTGCTAGTACTCATAGGGGGGTTGGACTTTTTTTCCAATGGCATACATCTCAATATACTAGAAGACTCTGCAAAGCAGGGTGAAGATGGCTGGGCAAATATTAACGCGATGAATGACCTGGTCTCTGCCATACTCTATACAGATGAAGTAGTGACTATTGCCTCTTTTGCTCGTAATGCAGGAGCAGGTGGAGTCTTTATGGGGCTTGCTTGTGACTATGTGGTAGGACGTGAAGGGGTAGTGCTAAACCCTCACTATAAAACTTTAGGCCTTAGTGGCAGTGAATACCATACCTACACACTACCTAAACGTGTGGGGGAAGATGTGGCACAAACACTTTTAGATGACTGTTTACCTCTTTCTGTGACAAAAGCTAAGACTTTAGGCATGGTAGATGAAGTCTTTGCTAGTGAGAATTACTATGAGGCATTACATACCTATGCTAAAGGTAAATATGATGATGATTTTATCTGGGATAAACAAGATTACCTAGAAGAGAACAGAGACAAAATAGAAGCACTCAAAGAGAAAGAGCTTGAAGTGATGCACCCAGAATTTTGGGATGAGGGGAGTGACTTTCATACATTACGACAAGAATTTGTCTATAAAGTCTGCCCAAGAGAGACTCCCAACAGACTCAAAGTAAAAATACAAAAGGATAAAGTCTATGCATGAATATAGTGTAGTACAAGCACTTTTAAATCAGTGTGAAGAGGTAGCAGCACAAAATGATGCGACCAAGGTCACCAAAGTCATTACCAAGATAGGGGTTATGTCAGGCATTGAGACACATCTGCTACAAACAGCTTTTGATACTTTTAAAGAAGGGACGATTTGTGCAGAGGCTGAGTTTATACAGAACGTACAGAAACTCAAGCTTGAGTGTAAAGAGTGTGGTAATGTATTTGAGGTGGATGAAGTGCGTTATTTTTGCGTGAAGTGTGAGAGTCTTAGGGTCAAAGTACTCGATGGGGAAGATATGTACCTCATGAGTTTAGAAATGAATTAAAGGAATAAGTATGCAAGAATATTGGGAATTATATATGAAGAATTTAGAGGGAAAACCAGCCTCTATACAATTTAATGCAGGTATCTCTATGGAGGTTGATGAGTTACAGTACACTTACCCTATAGTTGCATTTGTCAAAGCAAAACTCAAAGACCCTAAAGAGAATGGATTACTCTCTGAAAATGAAGAACCAGAGATACTTTTTATGGAAGACAAACTTGAAGCCGCGATGATAAAGTTTCGTATAGGTAAGTATGTGGGGCGTGTGATAAGTGATGGCTATGTAACTTTTTTGTACTATGTACAGTTTACCTACAACTGGCCTGACTTTATAGAGTTTGCACTCAATGAACATGGCTCATATGAAGTGACCAATGGACACAGTGAAGATGCTGAGTGGAACTACTACAAAAAACTACTTTACCCTACAGCCAGAGAGTGGCAGCTCATACAAAATCATAAAGTCTGTGACAATCTCAAACAACAAGGTGACAGCTTACACTTAGCCCGTGCGATAGAGCATAAAATATTTATGCCCTCTGTAGAAAAAAAAGAGGCACTTCAAGAGGCACTTCTTGCTAAAGGTTTTAAGATAAAAACAGAGATAGAAAACGAAGATGGTATCAAAGGCTTGGACTTTTACCGTTTAGATAAACCGTTTTACCATGACATCGATGCCATTACACTCAGTCTTATAGACATTGCTGAAGCACATGATGCGCAGTATGATGGCTGGGAGACAAGTGTAGTTAAATCATAACTCCTCTTGGATCTTTGGCCCTATCAATAATCTCTGCGAGTGGGGTAGTATTCTCTTTTTGTGTAGAGACAATTCCTTGCTTGGCAAGGTATTGCAAGACCACAGAGACATATCCCTTAAAAGCAGCCATAATCTCGTCACTTAACCCAAATGCAAAGGTGACTTCAGCAGGAACTATCCCTATAACGATAGCCTCTGGAACCTCTTTTCCTTGAAGCTCCATCATATCCATACATTGTAGTATCCCTATCTCATGGGCACCTCCATTGTTAAGACCATACCCTGAGATTTCTTGTGCGGGGATAGCATAAATAGAAGCAGGGGCATCGTCAAGCTGTAGACAGTCTAGTATGATGATGTGGTCATTTTCTTCAAGAACATTAAGAAGATGAATTCCCTCAACGCCACCATTGATGATTTGGATGTTTGTATCAAAAGTATAATTTTCATTCAGATATGTAGCTGCATATACACCCAACCCATCATCTTTTTGAAGTACATTTCCTATGCCTATGATTATCATATATGTCCATTTAATTAGTTGTTAAATTATAGCTTAGTATTTATGAAAATAGTAGCATATGAACTAATACTATTAAGTGGTACAAGCTTTTAATTGTGATAGGAATAAATATTCTTTTAAAGAAGGGTGAACATTTGAAGATTAGTAAGTCTTTTAATTCGTTTAAAAGTCGTGGTGACACTGATAAAATGTAATTTAAGTTGAAATATTCTGAAACGTCGTATGTTAGGGGGATTAAAATTGGTTGCGGGAGGCGGATTTGAACCACCGACCTTCGGGTTATGAGCCCGACGAGCTACCAAACTGCTCTATCCCGCGACAGGATTTTATAGATTTTCATCTATGAGGTATTGTATTAAATAAATTGGTTGCGGGAGGCGGATTTGAACCACCGACCTTCGGGTTATGAGCCCGACGAGCTACCAAACTGCTCTATCCCGC
>DRQB01000087.1 GCA_011330645.1 Campylobacterota bacterium
GAGCAAATCCAAGAAGCTGAAGAAGTAGATTGGAATGAAGAGGAGCAACGTGTTGAAGTACGTTTAGTTAAGCGATTGGGAAGCATTATGCTTTCTGAGAAACCTCTCAAATCTACCGACAATTCTGAAGTGACAGACTTGCTACTAGAAGAGCTAGAAGATTTGGAATTAGAAACACTTAACTGGAGTAAAGAAGCACTCGCTCTTAAAAATAGAGTCAATTTCCTCAACCATCATGGCGAAGCGATGCCAGACTTTTCAGATGACTATCTACTAAAAAATATGGACGAGTGGTTAGCCCCTTACCTACAAGGCATAAACTCCATACGAGGCGTCAAAGGTTTAAATCTGCACAACATACTGCTTGGCCTTTTAAGCTACGAGCAGACCCAAGCCCTAGACAAACTTGCCCCTGCCAAACTCAAAGTCGCTTCAGGCTCCAACATCGCCATAGACTACAGCAACCCCACTCAACCTATCTTGGCAGTACGTCTACAAGAGATGTTCGGTACAAGCGACACACCCACCATACTACAAGGCAAAGTAAAACTCATGCTACACCTACTCTCCCCAGCCTCCCGTCCCATGCAAGTTACCCAAGACTTGGCGAGCTTTTGGGCAAATACTTATGATGATGTGAAAAAAGAGTTGAGAGGGAAGTACAAAAAGCACTACTGGCCTGATGACCCTTTAGAGGCACAAGCTACGAGTCGGACGAAGAAGAGGATGTAATTGTTGTTTTTCTCACCCAAGTGGATGAGAATTGAAAAAAATATATCCCTACTTTTCTACTTTTCTATGTGTCAAGTAAAGTGCCATACCTGTAAATACTGCCCCACCTACCATGTTTCCAAGTGTTACAGGGATTTGGTTCCATAACCACCAGTCTGCTACCGATACATTGGCACCTAACATCATACCTGCAGGGATAACGAACATATTGACAACGGCGTGTTCAAAACCTTGTCCAAAGAAAGTAAGGATTGGGAGCCACATTGCAAGTATCTTACCACCTGTAGAAGTAGAAGTAAGTGCCATTACCGCACCTAATGTTACCATCCAGTTACAAAATATTGCTTTAACAAATACGGTATATAAACCATCCATGCCTATATGCGCATAACCTATGGTTTTACCTTCTGCTATCTTTTTGATGAGCTCTATCACAGGGGTGGACTCCACATGTCCAAACTTCGTCGTAGCCGCTACATAGAGAACAGCGTACAAGAGACTCCCCAACAAGTTACCTATAAACACCCATGTCCAGTTACTCATGAGCTTTCCAAAACCAAGTTTTTTATCTAAAAAAGTAGTGGCTAGGAGTGCGAAACTTCCCGTCACAAGTTCCAAACCTAACAAGATAATCATCACAAATCCTACAGGAAAGACCAAAGCACCGACTATCGGTAAATGTGTTTGTGTCGCAGCCACTAGCGCCAGAGTAGTAGCAAACCCAAGTAACGCACCAGACAATCCACCTCTAATCAAGATATCTTTCACACCTAAACTGGCTTTGTACTTCCCTGCTTCTATCATGTTATCTACGACAACTTCTGGTTTTACATAACTCATTTTTGTCCTTCTTATTTTAGTTATAACCTATTTTACTCTTTTTTGTTTTATTAATAACCATAATTATGTATAATTTTTAATCACTATTCATTTTTATCTCTTAACCAAAAATAAGCTATCATACCGCATCATAAATGGAAGAAAAGATGACAAAAGAAGAAAAACAAACATTCAAAGAAATCATAGATAAGCAAATACAGGAACTAAGTGCCGAGATAGCCACCATCAAAAAAGCACTCTATCCAGAGAGGGGCTCTGGACCTTCTGACAAAGTAGCCCATCTAAATTTCAAGTTAGATCAGAGTATTCATATACAACGCCATGAAGAAGCCACCAAACGCCTCAACAGACTTAAACATGCCTACCTCAAGATAGACACACCAGAGTATGGGTTTTGTAAAGAGTGTGAAGAGGAGATTTCACTAGAGAGACTGAGACTCATGCCTGAGTCTGTGCATTGTGTAGCGTGTATGAATGAGTTGGGGTTGTAGTAGCTTTTAGCTACCCCTCTTTCCCATCTTTTCTGGGGATGAACTTTCCACAACCTTTGGCTTCTGTTCCACCAAAACTTTTAACTTCTCTTGCTGTTCCATTTTCCCAAATCACTGTTCTCTCACATTTTGGGGCATCCACACATACTTCATTACTACATCCTACATCTTCAGGTACTGCCATTTTATATCCTTATAATTTTTATTTGTAAAGATAATATCAAAAAAACTTTAACCGAAGATAATTTGACTAATTCTTTTGCAAAATACTCACACCCCAATTGCTATGCACGGCTTTACCATTAGATACCCAACCCTCTTTCGCAAGTGCTTTAGCTATAAGCCAGTTCATACCACCATGCCCTACGAGTACAATATTTTCATACTCTTGGGAAAGGATAACTAATCGCTCAGCCGCTAGACTGGCTTGTTTTTTTGAGGCTTTGAGAGAAACATCTTTTTTACCAAGCCCAAAGAGCAGCATCAGTCTAAGCACTATAAGCCATGTTTTCGCTTTGAGCTTCAACCAAGGTATGTTTACTTCAGGAATGCCCGCTTCATTAAAAAGTGCATTTTGTTCCTCTATCTTCACCCCTAAAACATGTGCAGAGTCTATCGCACGCCTTAATGTACTGCTCACCACTATATCTGCTTCTTTTGCTAGAATTATTGTTTGTTCAGGAGGCAAACTATCGGCAACTATCGGCGCAATGTCATAACTCTCTACCCACTTTTTTAGTGCCTCTGCATCTATCTTTATTGTATTATCTATATCTACTTTAGCATGGCGTATGAGGATGATTTGTTTCATGTAGTGTTATTTACCCGAAAACTCAGTAGGCACTTCTAGTTCATAAATGGCATCAGTGATACTCTCTACTTTCTCTTTAAAAATATCTTGAGCATCCTTCAAACCCTTGTTATAGTGGTATCCACCTATCTCATTGGAAAAGAACTCCAACAAAAACTCTGCATCAAACTGCCCTATCTCCTGCGAAAGTTCATTTTCAAAATAATTTTTAACTTTATCTACCAAAGTAGACTTTTCATCTTCTGTGAATGTGATGTGTGACATTTTTATCCTCCTATATGCTATCCTAGCGCCTCACGCTTCTTCTTCGTCAAACTCTTATACACAAGGTCATACGAATGGTCAATGAGTTCTCGAACACTCTCATCATCCACATCTGTCTCTTCGAGCATAACCGTATTCCAATGCTTTTTATTCATATGATACCCAGCACTCACACCCTCATAGATGCTACGAAGTTCCAGTGCATAGATGGGGTCACATTTTAGATTGACTCTAAGTGGATGTTTCTCAGAAGTCAGTGCAAACATTTTCTCTGCGATGCGGTACACACGCACCTCTTCATCGAAAGGATAATCAAATGTTGCACCTTGTTTGCTTACTAAATAATCGTCTAATTCTTTAAAAGTCATCTTATGCCTTTAGAGTAAAATGTACTTGATTCACTATAGTACCATTTATCTGTATCTCTAGCAAATGCTCGCCTGCATAAAGTTTCCGTGTCGTCATATTTGCTCTAAAGGGATGTCGTTTTTTTAGTACAGACTGCTCGCCTTTTTTCATACTGAGCTTTTTGAGCTTGTGAACTTTGATATTTCGGGTTCCATTCCTTGTGCAAAAATGCACTACATAGTCCACCAGTAAAGCTACCTCCTCTAAAGCTTCTATCTCCACTTCAAATACCAAAGCTTCACCTATATGCACAATGGACGTCATCACCTTCACCTGCTTTACACGAATAGCAGGATGTTTCACATAGCCCAAAAATGCCAATGCCTCTTGATTCCCTTGTTTCACCAAAGTTCGCAGTGCATGGTTAGTAATGAATGCCATCTCTTTTTGTGTTTGTTTCTCATTCTTTTGCCAACGCTTCAATATTTCTATTACTAAAGCTGCATCTCGCTTTGAGATATCATTGAGATGATTGGCTACTGAACGTGTGACATAACGGGTTTTGTCTGCATAGAGTAGCTCTAAATGTCTCAATGGTAAAGTGTAATCTATCTCTAATTTTTTAGCCCATGGGAGCCTAGGACGTAAAGCCTCCGAAGCCAAGCGTCTTTCATGATAATTTGTTGACTTTGCACAACTTTCTAACATCTTTAGTGTTGCTTTTGGATAGATGTTTATAAAGTCTCTAATGGCAAACTCTACAGAAAAGCGTTTAGTTATGGTACGCAACGCTTCTAAAGAAAAGTCTAGATGCTCCTCATTACACCCATATGTAGTAACATACTCTGAGTATGGGGCATAGATAAAGTCTCCAAAGTCATCATCTGTTTTAGAGTTGTCCAACTCAGGTGGCAATGCCTCTAACAATACACTTACCGCCTCTTGGTAGTCTGTTGGCAAATACTTATACAACATATCTCGTATGTGATAGATACGCTCTTTAAGTTCTAGTGTAGAAAAAGCTTTAAGTGTCTCTTGGATAAAGTTTTGGGTATCAAAAGAAGGATAGACTTCTTGTATCTCTCTGGCAATTTTTTCTACTTTTTGAGGATTAAAAAGTTCATCTTTTAAAGAGAATTTTTCTGTTTTTGATGCTGGCATTTTTTATTCCTTTTAGATACATTGACTACATCTCCACATCTGGAAAATGACAAATCATCTCATCATAAGTGCTATACTTTCTAAGTGTCTCTACAATGACAGGTAAAGGTTCTGCCAAATTGTCACTCAAGTCAAATTCATTCTCGGAAAGCTCAAAAGCCAATTTCTCTACAGGAGGCATAAACTGTGCATCTACACCCTCTTTATTGCCACGCGCATCTACTCTGTACCAACCATACGCCTTTAAATATACCCAATTAAGTCCATGTAAACAGTAGATATTGTCTTTGTACTCAGAACAAGACAAACGCTGATACGTAAACCCTGTAGGTATGCCATTGGCACGCAGAAGTGCAGCAAGCAAAAAAGCTTTGGCATAGCACCATCCTGTTTTATAAAGTAGTACTTCTGAAGCTGTACTTGTTGTGATGTTATCTTTATAGTCACCCGAGTGACGTATCTTATCTCGTACATACTCAAAACAGTTTTTTGCTATTTGCTCATCTGTATCACATCCACTTGCTAAGTGTATGGCTAGTTCATGTACTTCTTTGTTTGAGAAGTCTATGATGTCTGTTTCTTGCAAATATTCTTTCATAGTTTTCCACCTAACTCACACAGTTTCACTACAGACTTCCAGTTACGTGTTGTCGTACTTACACCTAACTTTTTTTCTATGAAAGTGTTAGAGAGCTTCGTTTTTCCATAGCCGTTTGGACAATGCAAGTAAATTTGCCTATCATGAAGTACAAGTCTCTCAGGTTCTTTTACATAAGTCATGAGCTTCGCTACATTTGCTTCGCTTGGTAGGTTTGATAGAAAAGTCACCATCACGCGTGTACCCTCTTCTACCAAATCAAGTTCAGTAAAGGGACACTCAACTATGAGCTTTTCAAATACTCCTACTTCACGCACCTGAACAGGCACTTCAAACCCATACTGCTTACTGATGGCTTTTTCTATGAGTGTGACTATCTCATCAACTCCCAGTTCTGAGTCAAAGACAACATTACCACTTTGTATGTACGTTTGCACATCGCAAAATCCTAGAGAAATATACAAAGCCTTCAAGTCTGCCATGCGTATCTTCTTTTCTCCTGCTACATTGATGCCCCTAAGCAGTGAGATGTGAGTCATATTTTATACTTCACCCATTGGCGAACATATCTCTATGAGTGTACCCTCTATGGCACGTACATAACTCACGGTTTGTCCCCATTCTTTTTCACTAGGTTCAGCTATAAGCTCTGCTCCATTTTTTACAGCGTGTGTGGTGGCAGACGCTACATCATCATCTACAAATACAAGTTCTAATCCTACAGGGTTCCCTTTTCGTGTAATTTTTTCATATTTGTCATCAAAGTTCATCTTGCCCATCTCATAAGAAGCAAAAGCGATGGTAGTCTCTCCTGACTTTAATTCAGCATAATACACTATCCCCTCTTCCTCAACCACCAACCCACGCTCAAATCCAAAGGCTTTTTCATAAAATGCTATCGTTTCTAGTACGTCTTTTACATATATTATTGTGTATCCATATTTCATTTTAACTCCTTGAAAATGACTTTTTATAACACCATACCTCTCTATGGTTTTCCATCCCTACATTATATCTATCATAACC
>DRQB01000088.1 GCA_011330645.1 Campylobacterota bacterium
ACCACTCTCTTCATAAGTTTGTACGCTTGTGTACACTCATGTTCTTTGTAATGTCCCCATGCCAAAGAGTCTAAGTAGTAGGTATTATTAGGCTGCTGTTTTAAGGCATTTTCTATGATTTTCATACCTTTTTTAATATCAATCTCTTTATCGATGAGTGTATATCCATAATAATTTAGATAAATACTGTCATCCACCCCCAAACGTAATGCATTATCAAAAGTGTCAACGACTTTGGCTATCATTTTTTTATCATTTTTGTCTTTGGCGTTTTCATAAAGTAAAATACCTTTTTCTGCCAACCATCTTGCATCTTTTGTTTTTTTGTATTGATCTTCTGCAAGTTTCAATGCTTTGCCAAAAAGTTTTTTATTTTTATATAAATCATACAGTATCGTATCTCCTACATGATGCTTTTCTAAAAACGCTATGGCACCATTGATATCTCTTTGGTATACATAAATATCTATGATTTTAGAAAGTACTTTATCATCTTTGTTTTGTTCGTACAGTGCTTTATAGGTTTCAAGCAAACCATGAATATCTTTTTCCTTACTATACAATACAAGTAACTTGACCAACACATCATTAGAAGAAATATTCATACGCCGATGTGTCTCAAGTAATTGGATGGCACGTTTACGTTCATGGGTATATTCATCCATGATGTCTGCCATACGAAGCAATATCATCTCCCGTGGCATAGCTTCATAGACTTTACTAAGCAGCACTAACGCGCGCTTAAATTCCCCTGCATATAAAAACGGATTGGATGCAAGTTCCAAATCAATAGGATTTGAAGAACGTTCTATAAGGTACTCTGCTTGTATTTTAGCTGAGCCTATCTGATTGACGGTGAGGTAAAGGGGTATCAGTAATCTCTGCACTTCTGGAGTATTAGGATGGGTATTGTCCCATGCTTTCAATCTCTTAATACTCTCATAAACATGTGTCCTCCCCAATAGTGATGCTGTGGCTTCTTTAAAAAGATATATCTCTTCTTGTGTAGCGTCAAAAAGTTTAGCATACACTGCTCTAGAGTCACCATAAGCTTTATACTCATCATAAAGCAACCCTCTGATGATAAGTTCATCATCAGAAATATTCATCACTTCTTTCGCATGAAGAGAGGAAAACGCAACAATTAACAATACTATCAGACGATACCAGGACACTCTTTTCTTACCTCATCTTCATCATTTTTAAACTGTTCCCAAAAAGGAAATGTACGACACTGTAATGGGCGCACAGGGTAAATAGAACAGCGTTTCATTGTCTCATCAAAAAATATACAAGCATAATTATCAGGAGCAAGCTTCTTTTCCGTAAGAGAATAGCGGTGTTTCACTTTTCGTAAATACATTGTAGCAAATTCTTCTACCGAAAGGTTAACAAACGCTGCCATCTTCTCTATCTCAGCATATTTTGCCCAAATGTAACCACTCTCCCCGGTACAACAGTGTCCACCACAGGCTTCACAGGCGGAGGAGTCAAATTTGTACTCATATCCTTCTTGTGACATAATATTATCCATAAAATCCATATTACAAATCTCCCTTAATGCTATTTGTTTTTGCTCTGTCAAATGCTGCTTGGGCATTTGGTCTATAGGTATTATTTTCATCAAATACCACAAACGGAGGGAGTATCTGAGTCATAGACTTCGAGTTGTTACGTGCAGCTATCATTACAAGTTTGGATTCTCTGTCTATTTTTGAGTGTACAAACTGTATCTTTTCTGGGTTTATACCATTTATTTTGAGATGATGCAAGAGCAAGTCTATCTGCTTGGCATCATAACAAAAAAGAAACCACCCTTTAGGCTTGAGATACGTTTTAACCCGTTTAATGAACTGTTCTATAGGCAAATGATGTGCGTATCTTGCTATATTGAGATGGGTATCTTCACTTTGTTGTACCTTTTCGTCATAAAAGGGTGGGTTAGAGATGATGTAATCATATCTGTCTTCAGTTTGAAGCTCTGTAAAATCACCCAAATAACTTTTTGCTTCTAAGCTATTGAGGACATAATTATGTGTCGCATAGTCTAACATTTTCTTTTGTTTATCGATGATACTTGTCTCTATATTAAAGTCACGTGAAAGTAACAATGAGATGATACCCACACCACAACCCACATCTAACAAAGTCCCTTTGGGTTGAAAAGAAGCGATAAAATCATACAGGAAAATAGAGTCACTGTTATAACAATACCCTGAAGTTGGTTGATAGAGAAACACACAAAGCCTTCATTTATTTTGATTATTTTACAACAAATTGGGTATAATCGCGATTATGAATGAAGAACTAGACAGAGACCTATTAAATCCCCCATCAACAGACTTTTCCATGCTTGACTATGATTGTGCCTATATTCCTGACAATAAAGTACGCATGAACTACAAATATGTTGCCAATGCCTCAAAGAAATTTGCAACTGCTGTTATCGATAGAGGATGGAGACGTTTTGGAAAGTACTTTTTTCACCCTATTTGCAATGGATGTAACGAATGTAAAAGTATCCGTATCGATGCAAGAGACTATCACTACTCAAAGTCACAACGAAAAGCCATAAAACGTAATGCGCAAACAAGAATCATCGTACAAGAACCGAGTCTTACACAAGCGCACATCAACCTTTATAACAAATACCATGCCTACAAAAGCCAAAATGATGGATGGAGTCACAGAAATATAAGCCAACGTGAATACCATGAAAACTTTGTAGATGGTGCACATGATTTTGGGAAAGAAGTACTTTATATTGTAGATGATAAACTTGTAGGTGTTGACCTCATCGATGTTTTAGATGATGGGATTAGTGCTATCTACTTCTACTATGACCCTGACTATGCACGATTATCCTTAGGAACATACTCTCTACTCTACCAGATAAAACTCGCTAATATTTTAGAGCTTCCGTGGATATATTTGGGCTACTGGGTAGATGGATGTAAAGCTTTTTCTTACAAATCCAAGTTCCAACCCCAAGAGATACTCGATGGCTTCCCTCATGTCTCAGAACAGCCTTTGTGGGAAACATGGGATAAACCAACAAATTAAAATCCATATTTTTGGTGTTGTCATGGGACAACACCCTACACCCTGATAGTATTTAAACTTTCATAAATATCAAAATCCGTAGGGTGTTGTACCCTTACAACACCAATAATCCAAACAAAATACATATTTACAACTTCCTACACCACTTCAAAAATAATCTATCTGGGTTCACTCTTTTATCTATTTCTGTTCCCTCTAGCATATACTCAGCCAATAGTTTTGCCATCAAAGGTGCAAAGACAAAACCACGTCCACCTAAACCATTGAAAATATACAAATTATCTATATATTCCAATGCTGGCTTTGCGCCTCTTACAATGGCAGGATAGGTTTCTAACATATAGGGTACATCTATCACCTTACCCACTAATGGAAAGTAGTCTTTAGACCCTGCACGCATCCCACAATAGGTCTCAACTAATTCTAAATCCGAAGTATTTATGAGTCCAGAGGCTTTTTCTTTGAGGCTTAGCGCTTGAGCGTCACTACAAGGTACAACATCTTTTACCTCTTTCTCATGTGTTGCACCCAGTTTAATGATGCCATCAATATTGGCTCCCACAGACATGGACTGATGCATACTCACATTCAACGCTAGCTTAGAACTAAAGTCACCACGCGTTCCCCATGTACCTCGTATGCCCATATATCGTAAGTCAGCTAAGTTACTTTCAAAGCCAGTGGCTAAGATAATGTTTTTGGCTTTGATTGTCGGGGAGAGGTCACCCCGACCTACGATACTCCAAATATTCTCTTCTTGTATCAGCTCTACTATGTCTAATATCATTACCTCAATGTCTTTTAACAAATATTCACACACATGAGGTGCATCACAATCCCCTGCATCAGGGAAATAAAAACTGTCAAAGTCTACTTCTATGCCTAATGAATGTAACTTCTCTTTGGTGTAATTTTCATACTTTGTGTCATTGAACTTTTCATACTCTGTAAACTTCCCTGCATCAGCCTCATCTTTTGGTATGCGTATGACACCTGTTTGGTGAAAATATTCTGGACAAGTTGAGAGATAAAACGCCTTTGCAAATGAAAAAGCTTCATTCGTCAGTGTCTGAAGTGCAGAACCCTTTCCTATCTTAGGACTCACAAAAGCCCCCGCAGCCCCAGACCCACCAGAGGCGATGCCATTTTTATCTAGTACTAAAACTTTTTGATTTTGTTGTGTGAGTGTATAGGCAGCAGTTGCTCCTGCTATGCCTGCTCCGATAATGATGGTGTCGTAGGTTTTATGCATAAGTTTTCCTTGCACTCTCGTTCCCGTTCTCCCGAGTGGGAATGCATACACACTATTTTTGTGTATTGGGAGTTATTTTTCTATATACAATCTCATATGCATTCTACCTCAAGAGAGGAGGAACGAGTTAAAAACTTTTTTTATTTTTATTTATTAGTAAATTTTTTAATTGTTTTTTCAATATGCTTAGCGTAAGTACAACTCTTTTTATCGCCATATTTACATCCAAGCTTAAATGTTTGTAATGCTCTTGGTAAATCTCTTTTAATTCCATTACCATATGCAAACATTATACCAAGATTTGTACATGCATTTTTATTTTTTTCATAACAACTCATTTTAAAATCTTCAAATGCTTTCTCTTTATTAACTTGAGTACCTATACCATTAAAATAAGATGTTCCTCTATTAAATAATCCTAAAGCTAAATATTTTTGTGCTGCTTTATTGAAATATTTAAATGCTTTTTTATTATCTTTTAAATTTAAAGTATAAACCATACCAGCATTATTACAAGAAAGTGCATCTCCCCCATCACAGCCTTTTTTATATAATTCAAGAGCTTTTTTAATGTCTTTTTTAACACCTAAACCTTTAACATAGATTGTACCTAATTCTGCGCATGATCGGAATTCTCTATTTTCACAAGCCATTTTATGATATCTTCTACTTTCTTGATATTTTTTCTTTCCCATGAAATCAGCCCCAACGGCTCCACATGCTGTTACATTTTTATCTGTCATACACATTTCTTTATAATTCATAATATTATCTGCATATATGAGTGTCAAAATTAATGACATACTTAAAAATATTTTTTTCATAACTATACTTTCCTTCTAAATTTTCACTAAACCGTAATCTCTTTAATATCCGCAATACTCTTAAATGTCTTATACACAGACCCAATAGTATTTAAACGGTTATTTTTCAATGCTTCATCTTCTGCATTTACCATCACATCATCAAAGTATCCATCAAGCTCACGCTTCAGTCCAAAGAGTGCTTCTAGCTGAGCTTTGTAATCTGAGTAGTCTTGATTGATGACTTTTTCGTAAGCATTGTAAAGTGTCACTTCTGCATCTTCTTTGAAGAGTGACGTGTCTATATGTAGTTCACTCTCTAAGTCTACATCTTTAGAGATGTTCGCTACACGTTTAAAGGTAGAAAACTGCTCTTTGAATGTGTCTGAGCTTACGATGTTGTTAAGGGCTGAGACTTTTTTCGCTATCTCATTGATGTCTCTCTCTCCTGAAGCTAACACTGCTGCTATGACCGATGGGTTGGCATCAAGCGATTTGTTGATACGTTCTATGATAAAGTCTGTAAGTAACTTCGTATCAAAGTCATCATAATTTGCTTTTAGAAGCGAAACGATATCATCAATGTTAAATGCCAAGTTATACTCTGTGACAATACGCACAATACCATTCACGGCACGACGTAGTGCAAATGGGTCTTTAGAACCCGTAGGTATCTTACCCACAGAAAAAAGTCCCATAAGCGTGTCTAACTTAGCAGACATCGCCACGATAGAGGAGAAGATAGAGGTAGGTAGCTCTGCACCCTCACCTACTGGCATATACTGCTCTTTAATAGCAGTGTAAACGAGTTCATCTTCCCCTAGTGCTTTAGCGTAGTAGTAGCCCATCAGTCCTTGGAGTTCGGTAAACTCATAGACCATTTCAGACATGAGGTCAGCTTTGGCAAGATTGACAGACTTGTCCATGAGTTTTTCTAGTTCCACATTATTCTTGCCTGTTTGTGCTTCTACTTTTTCCATGTAGAGTCCTAACAGTCTCATCGCTATGTTTTTTTCTCTGGCTATCTTGTCTGCGAGTGTGCCGAGTCCATCGATGAATTGTACTTTTTCAAGCCCATCCGTGCTCAGACCATTTTTCAAGTCATTCTTGTAAAAGAAGAGTCCATCTGCAAGACGTGGTTTAAGGACACGTTCATTCCCTGCTACTACTTTAGAATAATCCTCAGTATAGGCATTGGAAACCACGACAAATTTATTGGCTATTTTTCCATTTTCAAATACAGGGAAGTAACGCTGATGCTCTTTCATAGATGTGATGATGACTTCTGGTGGAAGTTCTAAGAAAAGCGCATCAAATGTACCAAGTAATGCTTTAGGGTTTTCAGTAATAGCTACTACTTCTGCAAGTAATGCTCTGTCTATCTCTATGAGGATGTCATGTGTTTTTTCTAGTGATTCAAACTCTGCTAAGATAAGTGCTTCACGTTCTTTAGGCTGTAGCATGACTGCACCTTGGGCAAGTATATCATCATAGGCTTCTATGCTAGGTACTTCCACAGCATCATAGCTTACCATACGGTGTACATAGGTTTTAGTATCTGAGGACACACCAAAAAGCTCAACTGGTACAGAATCCTCTCCCAAACGTACCTGAAGCCAACGGATAGGACGGATAAACTCATCACTTCTTGCTCCCCATCGCATCATCTTTCCAAATGCCATAGAAGCTATCCACTTCTCCAGCATCTCTTGTAAAAGTGAAGCAGTATCACTTCCTTTTTCTTCTTTTTTGAAATAGAGTACCTCTTTACCATTTTTCTCACCACGTCCAAGTTCTGTAAAGTCTACACCACATTTACGTGCGAAACCAAGTGCTGCATTGGTTGGCTCACCATCTTTCACTGCTGCGACCATAGGAGGTCCGAAAAGTTCTATGCTTGCATCTGCTTGTTTGGTTGGCATAGTTGCATGTTTCAGTACAAGTCTTCTAGGCGTATAGATAAATTCAAAATCATTGTCGAGATTATGCTCACCCAATATATTTTTCCATGATTTTTCTATGTTTGCTACGATTTTAAGTAGTGGTATCGCTGGTAGTTCTTCTACACCGATTTCGATGAGTAAAGGTTGTGTCATAATAGGATTTCCTAGTCAATATAAATTGATATTATTTTATCTAAAAGTTGGTAAATGGGTGATTATGGAAAGTTAATTTACTTTAAGTTATAATTTTTTATATCTAAAAAAGGGGAAAGAAGAATGAGTTATTTCATTAAATTAGGATTAACGATTACAACAGCCATAGTACTTTCAGGTTGTGCCAGTGGATTAGGTGGAGGAAATGTATCTCCACAACAAGAGAGTGCCTTAGGAGCACAGCAAGAAAGACAAGTCTTAAGTAAAGTGCGACTTATACGAAGTGGTAGACTTTACAATGCCGTCAGAAATGTAGGTTCACGCATCGCAAGAGTTTCAGGACGTCCAGACTTCCGATGGAGATACCATCTTGTCAATAATCCAAGACAGGCCAATGCTTTTGTACTTCCAGGAGGAAAAGTATTTGTCTATTCAGGGTTATTTAAATATGCTTCCAACGAAGCAGAACTTGCAGCTGTCGTAGGACATGAAGTTGCCCATGCATTACGTTCACATGGTGTAAAAGGTGCTGCACGTAAGCAAAAAGCTGGACTCATTGGTGCATTGCTTCAAGTAGGTATGGGGGTAGCTGGTGTCAACCCACAAACAGCACAACAAGTGAACCAAGTTTATGGACAAGGTGCAACACTGGGATACATCAGACCATACTCGCGTCAAAATGAAACAGAAGCAGACAGCATAGGACTTATGCTTATGGCAAAAGCAGGGTATGACCCAAGAGCAGCCTTAAGATTTTGGGCAAAATTTGGAAGACAGGGACAACGAGTCCCAGAGTATCTCTCTACGCACCCAGCCCCTGCAAGTCGTATAGCAAATATTAGACGACTCATGCCTCAAGCCCTCGCACTTTACAAAAAAAGTAGATATGCAAGAAGACGTTAGTCTTCTGCAAAAAGGGGTATAAAGTTATACCTCTTTATCTTCATCTTCTGTATTATTTTCTTGCATATCTAACCGTCTACCTTCATCATCGAACTTATTTTTATAATAATTTCTGACAATTCCAAAAGTAAGATAGACAAATAAAAATATGGCAACAATATATACAATATCTCCAAATGACATTAACATTTACCTTCTAGTGTATTTTCAATCGTAATTTTTTCAAAACCATCATAGTTTTGACGTACGGCATCATAGAGGACAACCCCCACACTCACACCTAAGTTCAAGCTTCTGCCTTTACCTCCCATAGGAATGGTAATACACTGTTCAGGATGGGCAAGAAGGACTTTTTCATCTATCCCTCTAGTCTCTGCTCCAAAAAGAATATGGTCGCCTTTTTTAAACGGTGCGTTGAAATAAAGATTATCTGTTTTTGTTGTACCCATATAGGAATTTTGCGTAATAGGATGCTTTTCAAGATACTCTTCAAAACTTTCCCACACTACCAAATCAAGATGTTTCCAATAGTCAAGACCTGCACGTTTTACTGCTTTATCATCTATATCAAAGCCAAGGGGTTTTATGAGGTGAAGTGTGGCACCAAGATTGACACAGAGCCTGCCTATGGTACCTGTATTTTGAGGGATTTGGGGTTCAACTAATACAATGTTGAACATTAAAATATTACCGTTTTATTGCCATTGACGAATACTCTGTCATTCAAGACAAGTGCCAAAGCACGAGAAAGTACTATTTTTTCACCATCACGTCCTGCGCGCTGCATATCTTGCCAACTTAGTCTGTGTGTCACAGGGATAACATCTTGCGCGATGATAGGGCCTTCATCTAAGTCATCAGTCACATAATGTGCTGTAGCACCGATAATCTTCACCCCTCTCTCATATGCTTGTTTGTAAGGATTTGCTCCTATAAAAGCGGGAAGGAAAGAGTGGTGAATGTTTATAATTTTCTGTGCATATGCTTTAACAAAAGTAGAAGTTAAAATACGCATATATTTTGCAAGGACAATGTAATCGAACTCAAATTTGTTTATCTCTGCCATGACTTTTTCTTCATGGCTCTCTCTACTAAGACCTTCTGCAGGAATATAAATAAACGGGATATCAAAGCGCTCTACAAGTTCTTTAAGTGTTTCACGGTTACCGATAACACACTGTATATCTGCACCAAGTTCACCATCTGCATGACGTACCAAAATATCACCCAGTGCATGAGACTCTTTGGTGACCATCAAAACAATTTTCTTGTCTTTTGGTTCAATCACACGAATGTGTGCATCAGCAGGTACAACAGTGTGTAGTTCATCTTCTAATTCTTGTCTATCAAAAAGACCCGTCACAATCGTACGCATAAAAAATCGACTATGCTCTTTATCGACAAATTCACGGTTATTATCTATATTTAACCCTCTGTCATAAAAGACTTTAGAAATTTTATAGACCAACCCTTTTGCATCTTCACAGTCGATGAGTACTCTTGCACGTTTTTCCATAAGAAACCTATATATTTATCAAATATTTTTACTAGATTAAAAAACAACTAGTTGTTTGAGCCCTCTGCTGAAGAGGACACAGCGTCAGCGTAGCAAAGATGAGCTTTGCTCATTTTGCGTCCTATCTACTGGCGTAATCAGCGATAATATCACCCATTTCAGCACACGTACAAATCTCTTTAGCATCATAATCTCCAAGGTCACCTGTACGGTACCCTTCAGAGAGTGCTTTTTTGATAGCATCATCTATTTTGTCTGCTGCATCAGACTCACCGAGTGCATAACGCAACATCATAGATGCTGATGAGATTGTAGCCAAAGGATTGGCAATCCCTTGTCCTGCGATATCAGGAGCAGACCCATGGATAGGTTCAAACAGACCAACACCTTTACCTGTACTCGCACTTGGAAGAAGCCCAATAGACCCTGAAAGCATCGATGCAGCATCAGACAAGATATCTCCAAAGATATTTCCTGTCAAAATCACATCGAACTGTTTAGGATCACGAATGAGTTGCATCGCAGCATTATCTACATACATATGTGTAAGTTCTACCTCTGGGTAGTCTTTGGCTATCTCTTCAACAATCTCTCTCCAAAACTGGCTCACTTCAAGTACATTGGCCTTATCGACAGAACAGATACGTTTGTCACGTTGCATAGCGATATCAAATGCTACAACAGCAATACGTTCTACTTCTTCTCGTGTATAAATCATCGTGTTAAAGGCATTGTCAGCATGCAGTTCTCTTGGCTGTCCAAAATAGATACCACCTGTAAGCTCACGTACCACCATAATGTCTACACCTTGAATTACAGCTGGTTTGAGACTTGAAGCATTCACTAGTTCGTCATAGACCATTGCTGGTCTAAGATTTGCAAATGTACCCATCTCTTTTCTGAGTCCAAGTAATCCAGTTTCTGGACGTAAATGTCTTTCAAGTGTATCCCATTTTGGTCCACCAATGGCACCAAAAAGAACGGCATCACATTTCTTTACACCTTGTATTGTCTCATCTGGAAGCGGTACACCCGTTTCATCAATGGCTGCCCCACCGAGTAACATTTCATCATATTTAAGGTTAAATCCTTGTGTCACAGAGACAGCATCGAGAACTTTGATTGCTTCATCAACGATTTCAGGACCAATCCCATCACCTTTAATAACGCCTATTTTATAACTTTTCATTCGATTATGCCTTTTGACTTATTTCTTTTTTCGCAAACTCTATGAGTCCACCTGCATCTACCAACTCTTGCATAAACTCTGGGATAGGTGTAAATTTATAGGTTTTTGCTTGGCTTACGTTTATCACTTCGCCTGCATCCATATCTACTCTTACAGTATCACCCTCCGCTATCTCTGCAGCTTCTGCCAGTTCAAAGATAGGAAGCCCCATATTAAATGCATTTCTGTAAAAAATACGTGCAAATGTCGGTGCGATAATCGCAGAAACTCCAGCTTCTTTAAGTGCTATAGGTGCATGTTCACGACTAGAGCCACATCCGAAGTTTTCACCTGCTACGATGATATCACCCTCAGACATTTTAGAAACAAATGCGGGATCTGCATCTTCCATGACATGTTTAGCCAATTCTGAAGCATCAGAAGTATTAAGATATCGTGCAGCGATAATCAAGTCAGTATCGATATTGTCGCCAAATTTCCAAACTTTACCTTGCAAATTTTTGTCCTTTATGGGGTATTTAGCCCTTTAAAATTTTCGCGATTATAGCTGAAAAAATAAAATTTATCAAATTTAGGGCTAAAAATCAATGAAATTTCGGTATAATCCACCTTAATAATATCTGAGGGATTTCACCTCACACTTTCAAGGATAACAATGGCAGCAAAAGACAGTATGAAGAGTATAGAGGCGTTATTTAAGTCTAAGAAAAAAGGTGATGTGGTAACACTCGAAAATATTGCTAAAGAGTTCACCAAGCAACCTACAGCTGCACAAGCAAAAAAAATACATAAATTTGCCACGGATGCGAAAACAGACATTATCTCTGCATCAGAATATGCACAATTTCTCACAGATAAAGAGAAAAAGAGACGTGATGATGCAAGAAAAAGACTTGCTGAGGGTGGAGAAGATGAATTTGATCTCAACAAAGAAAAAGAGATTCTCGAATGGAGCCGTTCTGACTCTCCTGTACGTATGTACCTCCGTGAAATGGGTAAAATTCCACTTCTTACGAAAGAGGAAGAAGTGGATCTTTCTCAAACAATTGAAGAAGGTGAGGACATTATTATTGATGCCATTTGTTCTGTACCGTATCTTATTGGATATATTCTTAATTACAAAGAGCCTTTACTCAATCGTGAAAGACGGGTAAAAGAACTCTTTAAATCTTTTGAAGATGAAAAAGCATCTTCAGATGATGATGCGGCAGATGATGCAACAGATGATACAGAAGAGACAAAAGCACCCAAAGATGACAAACGTGTCAAACAAGTTGTAGATAGCTTTAAACAACTTGAAAAAGCAAAAAAAGAGTGGATGAAGGCACGTGAAGACTTAGATGCTTTCTTAGAAAAAGAGACAGACCCTGTAGCTATACTCCATGAACGTCTTAAAATTGCATTTAAAAAAGAACTTCTTAAAGCTGCTCTTTTAAATTTGGGTCCAACATCTAAGCTCATCAACGAGCTTGTAAAAGCCATGGAAACAGCACTCAAATCTGATGACTCTTTTGACAAAGAGCTCAAACGTCTAGAATACAAACTTCCTCTCTTTAATGACACACTCAAAGAAAACCATCAAAAGCTTCTTAATAACATCATTAACATGGATAAAGATGATATCATCGATGCTGTACCAGAGACAACGATGGTATCTACTTACGTTGAAATTAAAAAACTTTTTGAAACAAGAGAAGCAAGTAAAGGTGGTTTTGACCTTAGTGAAGAAAAACTTCAAGCCATTCTAGGGCAAATCCGTCAAGGTAAGGCCAAATCTGAAGTAGCTAAAACACGTATGGCAAAATCTAACCTTAGACTGGTTGTTTCTATTGCCAAACGTTACACCAACCGTGGACTTCCTTTCCTTGACCTTATCCAGGAAGGGAATATCGGACTTATGAAAGCGGTTGATAAATTTGAGTATGAAAAAGGGTACAAGTTCTCTACCTACGCAACATGGTGGATTCGTCAAGCGATTTCTCGTGCCATTGCAGACCAAGCAAGAACTATTCGTATCCCTATTCACATGATAGAGACGATTAACCGTATCAACAAAATCATCAGAAAACACCTTCAAGAGACAGGAAAAGAGCCAGATCTTGACACTATCGCAGAAGAAGTAGGTCTTTCAGTTGATAAAGTGAAGAACGTCATTAAAATCACTAAAGAGCCTGTATCTTTAGAAACTCCTGTAGGTGACGAAGATGATGGTAGATTTGGTGACTTCATCGAAGACAAAACAACACTAAGCCCAACAGACGTTGTACTTAAAGATGACCTCAACAACCAGATAGACGAAGTCCTTGACCAACTCA
>DRQB01000089.1 GCA_011330645.1 Campylobacterota bacterium
AGTCTGCTCAGACGTTTCAAGGTTTTCATTTTCTTGACTCATTACCAGACCTCCTTTATACGAAATATTGCATCAAAATTCAAATGCTTGGAAATATTATACAACATTGAGTGACTCTTTGTCAAGTACTAGTTGAGTCTTTTTGACTAAAGTATAATTTATAGAATAAAATAAATGTAATTATCTTGGAAATCCTGCAGGGTTTTGTACGACTCAGCATTAGTGCTTCGCTTGCACTGTATTTAAAGGCTTGTATCTTAACAATGCTATTTAATTAGGAATAACTGTGTTACATTGAAAATATAATAATGAAAAAATGGGGGGGGTAATGATGATAAAATAGAGTGGAAAATAAAAAGGTGTTGTCTAGAGACAACACCCTATGAGAGAGAAATTTAGTTTCTTAAACCTAAATCTGCTTTGATTGTATTCCATCTTTGGAGATCTGTTTTTTTCAAGTATCTCATAAGTCTTCTTCTTTGTCCAACTAGCTTAAGTAGTCCTAGTCTTGAAGAGTGATCTTTTTTATTTGTTTTAAGGTGCTCTGTAAGGTAAGTAATTCTTTCTGTTAAAAGAGCAACTTGCACTTCTGTTGAACCTGTATCGTTTTCGCCTCTTGCGTACTTAGCAATAATTTCTGCTTTTTTCGCCTGATCTAAAGCCATAATGACCTCCTGATTGGTATTTAATTCTCAAAATGAGTTCGCAATTATAGTACAATAAGCTTATCTATGCCTTATGTCTACATAATGGCTACTTAATGTAATTTAGAGTAAAATAGTCCTAATTGATATAAAGGTACACCATGTTACTCACTCGTGCTAGCGAATATGCACTACTCTCTTTAGATGTTTTACGCAAATCTGATACTCCTCTAGGAGCTGAACAGCTTGCAATAGAGCTATGTATCCCTAAAAGTTTTTTGGCCAAAATATTACAAAGTCTCGCAAAGCAAGGTATACTCGAATCTCGAAAAGGTGCACATGGTGGTTTTATTTTAGCTAAAACGATTCAAGAAATAAGTGTCAATGAAATCATTTTTGCGGCAGAAGGCAAAACACCTGCAGTCTTTGATTGTACAACATACTCTGCTTCTTGTCCCAATGGAAGCATTGGAAGTTGTGCTATTTCACCTTTTTTAATTAACTTCCAAACAAAAATTGATGATTTTTTAAATGGCTTAATGCTTAGCGATATATTGTAATATCTTCTATCAAAGGGGCGATTGTATCGACCCTACAAGTTCTTCATTGTATAATACACAAATATTTTAACCTCTACAAGGCTTTTTATGAAACAACATGTTTACCACCTCTCTCACATAGACCTAGACGGCTATGGTTGCCAATATTTATCACAACAATGTTTTGACACTATTGACTGCTACAATGCAAACTATGGACAAGAAGTACCTGCACGTTTAGGGGAGATAGTTAAAAAAATAGAACAAGATAAATTTATACATGGGGACAGTGAAGAGGCTCTGATTCTCATCACTGACCTTAATCTCACTACCAAAGAAGGTTCATGGATAGAAAAAGAGGCGGTACGTATAGGTGCAAAACTACAACTCCTTGACCACCATGCTACAGGGGCCAATGCCGCTGAACGTTTTGCATGGTATAAACTGGATACCACACGCTGTGCCACACTTATTACTTATGATTGGCTTCAAGCCCATTATGGATTTGACAAAGAAAATAAACTTGCATCTATTGTTAAAGCAATTAATGCCATCGATATATGGGTAAGTGATGATACACTTTTTGAATATGGTAAAGTCATGTTAGGGATGATTTCAGGAGCGAGAGAGATAGGACGTATTTTATTCCCTGCACAAGACAGAGCCTTTAAACTCTCCATGATAGACGCAGCTAAAAACCGCATAGATGAAAAAGATGCACCCATTAAACTTGATGATGATTTACATCAAATCAAAAAAGCCTTTTTTAAACAAGAAAAAAATGATACCAAAGATAATTTAGTAGCTCGCTATGTCACAGACTTACTCACACAAGACAAGCAACGTCTCACGATTACATATAAAGGACATAAGGGCATACTGGGATATAACGTAGGGAATGCTTCCATCATAGGAAATGCTTCTATGGTAGCAAACGAAGACTATGACTTTTACATGGATGTCAATTTCAGAGGTAACTTCTCACTACGCTCTAACAATAAACTGGATGTCTCTGCTATGGCAGCACACATTGGAAATGGTGGAGGACATGTCAATGCAAGTGGTGGAAAGATAGAGGGGTACAAAGATTCATTTGTCTATGCAGATGTACGTAAGTTTGTACAAGAGTATATTGAGAATAAGTGTTCCTAACACTTATTCTTTAATTGTTTCAGTTCTTCTCGTAATTTTGTTCGTATCGCATCAGTTGTCGTATGTGATTTTAATTGCATTCTTATTTGTTTTATTAATTTTTGTGTACTGTTTTTCATCATTCAATCTACTATACTATTTCAAAGAAGGCAAAGCCTTCTTTGCTTATTGATCTCCAAGGACTCCGGTATCCCCTACTCTAAAGTAACCCATCATACCTGCATCTTCATGTTCTAATATGTGACAATGATACATGTAGTCACCTGTATTTATTGCTTCAAATTTACCTATGACCTTCACTGTTTCACCTGGTTGTACTAGGAATGTATCTTTCCATCCTAGATCCGTTCCTGTAGCTTCCACACCATTTCTAGAAAGAATTTGGTACTGAATTGCATGTGCGTGGAAAGGGTGTGCCATTGGTGACATATTACGAATACTCCAAATCTCTGTTGCTCCAGCTTCAATGAACTCATCTACACGTGTTGGATCAAATGATTTACCATTAATTACAAAAGTCATTTGTTGCATAGCACCACCTTGAGACATACCATTCTCACCTTGCATTCCATCTTGAGAGATACCGTTTTCACCTTGCATATTTCCCATACCACCCATTGTCATAACAAATTGACGTTCTACCGCATTATTGGTTGTGTCTATAGCTGTATGTCTTGTTTTTATCTCAGCACCTTCCGGTAGTTCAGAATAGAGTGTGACTGTTTCTGGTTCATCACTTGTAATATCGAATCTCATAATGCTCAATCCTGCACCATTAGCTGCCATACCTGTCATGCTACCCATAGTGTCTTGATTCGTACCATTCATGTCCTGAGGATTATCGCTCATATTTGAATCATTATTCATTTGAGAATTATCATTCATATCTTGATTTCCTCCTCCATTACCTGTCGAACCAGTCATATCAGATTTACCATCCATACCACCCATGCCTGAGCCAGTATTCATATTACCCATCATACCCATCATATCACCGTTAAATGGTTGACTCACAAGCATCACTTTATCACCCACCGCATATTGAGAAAAATCTATAACAATCTCTACTCGTTCAGCTGCACCTAAAGTAATACTTTCAACTTCTGTTGGAGTATCTAATAATCCACCATCTGTACCGATAACTTTAAATTTACTGCCATCACTTAAAGCAAACTTATAGTTTCTCGCATTAGAGACATTATATAGTCTATAACGATGCAAGGTATTACTTACTTCTTCTTTAGGTACCACTGAACCATTGACTAAAATGGTATCACCTAACATACCATCTGTATCCATTTCCATATCCATATATTTAAGATTTCTCACAGCATCTGTTGTATTACCATCAAATCTTCTATCCTGTACCAAAAGAACTGTGTCTTTCTCTCCAGATGGTAATTTATTCTCCGCTTCTAACGTTTGGGTAATTGTATCTTCAAGTAAGTAAACACCTGCAAGTCCCATATATACTTGTTTACCTGTTTGCATATCTGGATGCGGGTGGAACCAAAGTGGTGCTGCCGGTTGATCCATGGTAAAGGTATATGTTTTGGTACTACCTGCTCCAACAGGAGTATCTGGACCACCATCCATAGCTGCAGGTATTTTAAATCCATGCCAGTGAATCGTAGAATCTGAGGCAAGTTGATTGTCTAGATTTAATGTCATTGCATTACCTCTATTGGTTCTAATAACAAGTGGAAGAGGATTGTTATTGTATCTCCACATAGGTGTAATCCATGAACCATTTGGTGTTTCGATAGCTACATTAACATCCGTATTGGCTGTAAGTGTATAGGTTGCTTGTGTGTCGGTAAGATTTCCATCTTCATCTACCATGGTAGGAAGCACATGAAGTGTTGGTAAGGTACTAGATGCTAAATACTTTTCTACCTCTGCATCTAGTGATGCTTGTGCTTCTGCTAAACTACCATTAAATCTATCGACATCAAAGCCCATAAGACTAAGTTCTTCTCTTTGTCCAGCAGTAAGTTCACCACGTTGAAGCTTACTAGTTGTATCTTGAAATAAATTTGCACGCGCAAGTCCAAATTCTTCTGTAACATTATCATCATTCCCATCATTATCCAAATCAGAGTTGTTGATAATTCCGTCTGGCTTTAAATCATCTACAATTTTTTGAATAACAGTAAATACTTCTTTTGGATCCAAACCTAAATCACGAACCATGTAAGACATAGAAATTGCACGATTTCTAGCAAATGCCTCTGTCTGATCTTTTGGAAAATCCGTAGTAAGGTCACCTTCATTTAAAAATTGATCACCAGGGAGCATGGTCAAGGGGGAAGTACCATCAATAAATACTTTTTTAATAATCTCTTTTACATCAGTTGTAGCATCAGTAAGTGATTGTCCTTTATTTACTATAGCATCTTTTACAAGTTCAGCAAAAACAGTTGTTTCAGGTGTCATTGCTGCAAACTTTCCATTTGCCATAATATCTTGCAGTTGCGCTTTACTAAGGAGTGTTTTTAATCCACTTTCACCTACTTCAACTTTTAGTTTTGTTGCTTCATCTTCATAACTACCATTTAGACTTTCTATCGTATAGTATTCACTTGTTAAATCCATTTGAGGCAATTCAAACTTTCCCAACTTCGAAATCGTTCTTGCAACTTCTTCTCCTGCAGCATCTCTTAAGATAATAGTAGCATTATCAATAGGTCCCTTGACAACAGAACCAGCAAATGTCTTTGCTGTAGCAACAGTAGTATCCGTTGTAGAACTACCTCCACCACAACCAACCAACAGCGCACTTGCAATCAATGATATAGAGATCATTTTATAGTTAGATTTTATTCTCATTTTATTTCCTTTTAAATGTAAAAATATTACTTAAATCTATTTAAGCATGAGAAAGTATAAGAGGGTTTTGTTACTTTGATGTTACTTGAGAAAGGTTTAGTCGAATTGTCACATTCTTTCCATTAAGTTCAATATTCTTTTTGATATGTAGCGCTTCACAGAGTTTATGTACAATATGTAATCCTATCCCCAATCCGCGTTCACTTTCTTTATAAAAGCGTTCAAATACTTTATGTGGATTTTTAATACCGTAACTGTCATTACTGATAGATAATACAGTATCATCCTGCATATAGATACTTATTTTTCCTGTATTGGTATTATATTTGCATGCATTACTGATAAGATTATATAAAATTCGAGCAAATGCATTTTTATCTACAGTAATATACATATCTTGAATATTCACTTCCCATTGCAAATAATCATATAAGGGAGAAAAGAATGCCACCTGTTCGTCTACAAGTACTTTCACATTGATCTCTTCTTTATCTTCTTGTATTTCTCGTAAATAACTATCTAAATTTTGATGGAGCATTGCTATGTTTTTTGCCGATTGAGTAATACTCTCTATCTCTTCACTTTTCCCTTCAATCATTTTAAGATTAATCAAAATAGAAGTTACAGGCGTATTCAGATCATGGATAATATCTTTGATAAAATCTTCAAGAAGAATGAGCGCATTACGTATTGGTTTCAATGTGTAAAAGGCAGCTAAAGCTGAAATAACTATCGCTATCAAGGAGAGCAACAAAAATTGTATCCATAACTTTTGATGTGTCTTTGCAAGAAGTTTCATATACTCTGATTTAGGATAGAAGATTTTAAGTAAATCAGTCTCATCATCTTGAAATGGCACTAAAATATAAAGTGTCTGATTGTCTTCAAAAAGTTCATACATAACATTCTTTTTACCTTTAGGCACGATATCAATATCAAAACGTGTGTCATCAAAAGAGAGACTATAATTCTTCATTTCCAAAAAAAGATTTGTACGAATATGCTCATTTTCAATCTTGGAATATTGATAAAAAATAAACACCAAAAAAAGTTCTATCATCAATAAAAAAAGTAAAAAACTTTTTAGTAAAGATTCTTTTTCAGAGTATTTTATAACCTACTCCTCGAATAGACTTTATTTCCAAATTTGTATTTTTCTTCAGCTTTGCCATGTTGACGCGTAGTGCCAAGTCCGTTGGTTTTTCCAGACAATCCATGAGTTCATCTTTCATGACAGGATTAGGATGATTTATAAACAATTTAATAAGAAGATTTTTTTGTACCTCACCCATATGCAAAGGTTCATTTTCATAAGAAAGTATCTGTGTTTGTCTATCTAATTTATACTGTCTAAAAGTTAATACGTCTTTAAGTACCGCCGTTTTGGCTTTAATTCTCACAAGTAATTCTTCAGGGTCAAAAGGTTTTTTGACATAATCATCTGCCCCTGCGATAAATCCTTTAGTCATAGAATCAATATCTATTTGAGCAGAAATGATAATCGTTGGTGTGAAATCTTCTGCTTCTCTGAGTGAATGTAAAAGATCAATGCCATTCAATAAAGGAACATTAATATCGAATAGATAAATATCATAAGCATTCTCATAGCTCATTTCAATGGCTTCTTCCCCATTCTTCGCCCAATCAATCTCATAACCATGTAAGCCCAAATATTTCATAAGTGTTTTAGAAAGATTTGGATCATCCTCAAGAAGAAGTAATTTACTCAAACTTTATTCCAAACTGTAGACTAATAGTATGATCAGATGCGCCATCACTCAAACCATAACTATACTGACTCAAAATAAAATATTTAGAAGAAAGTGCAAAAAGATTAGACCAACTCAACGCTTGATAATTGTCAGCATTGGCTACATTGGATTGAGAATAATCATAAGAAACGCTACTATACCAGTACTCTGTTAAAACCTTACCTGTCCCCAAAGAAAAAGTTGAGAAATTCTCATAACTTTGAACATCACTGTCTTGTGCAAATGTATAGGTGTAAAGTCCAAATATATCTTGTGTATCATTAATACTATAGTCTATATTGGTCGTAATATAGTAATCATTTTGTTCACTTGACTGTTTTGTCCCTAAAGATATCTTACTTCTCATTTTATCAGATAGTTTCATGGTATATCCACTACTTATATAATAGGTATTAGGTACATTTTCTATTGTATTTGTCACATCATTAAGTGTAGAGACAGAGATATCAAAATCATGATATTGATAATTTACAGTCAATAAAAAGTTAGTTAAATTATCTGTTTCTTTATTTATACTGCTAATGGTTCCAGCAAACACACTCAGTGCACCCTTATAGCTTCTTCCTTCTTCACATCCATTTTCATCGACGGTAAGATCAAAAGGCGTATTGGGACAAGCATCTATACTGTCTTCTACTCCATCTACATCATAATCGCTATATGCGTATCCGTAGCTTACACTATTCAAAAGCACAAACCCTAAAACCATAAAGCGAAAAATCATCACTTAGTTTCCTCTCATTGGCATAGGTTGTCTAGGCTGAGTTGGTCTTACTGGCATTGTACCAGGTGTTGTACTTGGCATCATAGAATCTCTATTCATATACTCTTGCATATCTTTATAAGAATTCATCATCGTTGAACCTTGCTTATGCATGGTCTGCATTTGTTTGATATTCATCGTATTATGATGTTTATTAAATGCTTGACGAAGATTCATCATCACATTTTTTCGTGTTTCTTGATTCATTGATCTTAATTTGACTTTGAGTTGATTCATCAATACTCTTCTTTGTGAAGGTGGTGCTTTTTTCACTTTTGCTACTAAAGTTTGTATCGAATCTTTTGGTAGTACTTTTTCTTGAGCAGAAAGCACCGAAGCAAGCAAAATCAAAGAAAAGAGTATTTTAAAAAATTGTATAACCATATGAACTCCTTACTGTTATTTTGCCATTGTAAAATACATTTGTTAATATAATGTTACCATCTTTTTTACAAGACTTTCTGTCATAAGTATGCTTTCTATACTATTAAGGAATAGAAAGTATAAATTCTGTTCCCTCACCTACTATCGAGTTTACTTCTACTTCTATACCATATGTATCACAAATGCTTTTAACGATACTCAATCCTACACCAAAACCTCCACTATATTCTGTACCACGTGTAAACTTTTCAAATATCTCTTTTTGTTTTTCTTCTTCTATACCTATTCCTTCATCCCTAATACGTAAAACACCTTCTTTTAACGAAATATAAATATTTGACTTAGGGGAAGAGTATTTAATTGCATTGCTAATAAGGTTACCAAATAAGAGTGTAGCACGTGCCTCAGGCATCACAAATGTATGAGGTGAGATATCGACAACAAAAGTAATACGTTTTATCTCCGCCAATGCCGTATAATATCCAATACTCTGCTCTAGAATTTCATCAAGTTTAATTGCTTCGGAAATTTCCTCTTTACTAGAAAAATTCAAATAGGTTAAAGAACGGTAAATATCATACAGTTGCTTAGTACTAATAGAGATATTATTGAGTGTTTTGCTTGTACATTCACCTATTTTCAATGCTTGGTTACTTGCCATAGACAAAGAAGTAATCGGGGTATTGAGTTCATGTGTCACATCATTAATAAAGCGTTCTATTTGCACCACACGTTGATGTACAGGTTTCATAAAGAGTTTTGAAAGTAGCCATGCAATCGTCGCCAAAATAATCGCAGCAATAATCATCGCTGTAAGGACAGTCATTTTTAGGGTCTGTAAAGCGCTAGATAAAAGATTCGATTGTGCGACAACATACTTAATACCCAAATGTTCTCGTGGGGCATCTGAGACAAAAATGTCATAACCTTTTTGTCTAAAGTAGCCTGCTTTTTGCGGTACATTATCTGTAACCAAGGTACCTTTGACTACTTTATTTTCTGTATTAATCCATGCCAGTTTGATGCCCGTTGGGGCTGCGGTATCATTGAGCGGTCTTCCTTTCATATGTGCCATAATTATCTCTCCAGCTCTCA
>DRQB01000090.1 GCA_011330645.1 Campylobacterota bacterium
ACTTAAAAATGGTGACTATCACACCGAAATCGTTCTTCATTTTTAAGCACTTTAGCAAACACAGTAAGCACTGTATTTGTCTCTTTAGCCACATTTTCTACTGCTTCTAAGTTGTCTTCAGAGAAAGAAACTAACATTTCATACTCTTCTCCACTAAGCCCTATACTGTCGTCAATATCCGACAACAATTCAAATCCATATTTATTAATATCTAGTAATTTATTGGTATCACAATAAAGTCCATCAGAAATATCCATCCCTGCACTTAAATATTCTCTTGATTTAGCTATAAAACTTGCTCTTAATGTGGGTTCATAAAAGCGAGAACTTGAAGCTATTTTTTCACCATACAAAAGTGCTTCCAAATCCCGTTTACTCTCTCCTAAAACACCTGTATAAGCCAGCAAATCTCCCTCTTGTAATCCTGTACGTAATAGAGGATACTTACTTTTTGAAATGATAGTGATGCTAAGATGTAACTTCTCTCCCCCTATCGTGTCTCCTCCAATGATTTCACAGTCAAACTGGGTAGCTATATTCTGCATACTTTGTATAAGTGCATCTATCTCCTCATGTGTGAGGTCTGAAGGTAGGGAGACGGTGACCAGTGCGTACTTGGGCTGTGCATTCATTGCTATAGCATCAGAGAAGTTCACAAGCATAGCTTTTCGTCCTATCTGCGCCATGGACATCCACTCACGTTTAAAATGTACATCTTCAAAGAAGGCATCCATGCTGTAAAGTGTATCGCCAACTACAGCGGCATCATCGCCAATGTACTTGGAACTTAGGCTATTAATCAGGTATTGTTCTTTATCTATCATGGCAAAATTGTAACATAGTTCATGTGTTTTTACTTTAGTTTATTTTTTAGCCTCTGTTTCATAGTTCTATAAGATATACTTAATTTAATATTATATAAATTTTCATGGAGATTCTCAATGTCACATAAACTCAATGTAAAAGCATTTTTCTTTAATGCTAAAACAGACTATTTACCTTACTATAAAAAGTTCTCACTAAGCCTCGCTGATGATGCAGTCGCAAAAGATATACTTATTGCCATCCAAGCTCAAAATGAAAATTTTTCTTACCCTGAGTTAAATCTTATCTTTAAAATAAACAGTCTCATTGTGGAAGAAGACACACCAGTGTCGATCATCGTAGAAAAACTAGGTACTGAACTTCAGATAGACCCAGCCAATAGTTACCGTGCAAACAATGGGCTTATTATAAATAATGATGACTTTATGCGAAGTTATGACCTCTTATCACCCTATGCTACCAACTCCGATAAAAAATACTACAAAACACTTTATGCACTACATTATGCATCTGAAACTGAAAATTTTAACCGCGAATATATTGGTGATGCCATACTCATACTTGCTCACAAAATGATTAGTGAGGGAAATCAACATAAAACAGAAATACTCAATGCCATTACTTCTGTAGACTCAGGACTCTTAGACTGCGAATATGAAAATAATCTTTTTAATCCTCAGCAGCATACTGCCGCTATTACAGCACTTAAAGACATGGTGAAACATGATGATACTCACAGTGAGGCATTATCATTATTAGAACGCATCAAAGCACGTTTTAATCAGAAAGAAACGAAAGTAACACCTACAACTTCAACAAAACAAAAACGTACTCCTACACATATAGAAAATATCACGGAGAAAAGAGTTGCCTACTATGCAGGGAATGTAGATAATACACCTATGTGTCAACTTTTAGAAGAATCAGACATCTCTATGGTCAACTTTAGTAGAGCTCATAAACTTTCAGGATTGACTATAATTGAAGATAATCAGACCTTAGCATTTAAAAAGGCAGGTGCAACCTTGCTTGATGCCTTTGATGCAGGTGCTGAAGTTCTGGTTATCGAAGATAATGCGACCTATGAAATGATGAAAGATAATTTTACTACCATTGAAAATGTTGTAGGAAGAAAAATGATTGGATTCGAACTTATTAATGCGGAAGACTTTGTCTCTTTACTTAGTGTTGTAGAGGCATAAGTCGTTACAATTATTTTATTTTCTCTTCCCTCGACTTGTCGAAGGGAAACACTCCACGTCACCTCCACATAAACCTCCTATAATTCCTCCTAAACTTAAAGAAAATACGCTAAAATGTACACATTATCTTTTTAAAAGGACATTCTTCTATGAGCAATAACTCAGATGTTAAAATCTACGAATATGACGCTGTAATTGTTGGTTCTGGACTAGCAGGTTTGGCAGCAGCCAAAGAGCTAACAGAAGCTGGCAAGAAAACAGCCGTTATCACAAAACTTCACCCACTACGTTCTCACTCAGGCGCTGCACAAGGTGGTATCAACGCGGCACTTGGTAAAGATGATTCTACAGAACTTCATGAGTTCGATACTGTAAAAGGGTCTGACTATCTTGCAGACCAAGACTGTGTTGAGCTTATGTGTACAAAAGCTCCTGAGACTATTAGATGGGCAGAACATATGGGAGCTGTTTTCTCACGTGATAAAGAAGGTGACATTGCCATTAGACCTTTTGGTGGTCAGTCACAGCCTCGTGCATGTTATGCAAAAGACAGAACAGGTTTGACTTTGCTTCAAACTATCTATGAGCAAGCTGACCGTGCAGGTATCGAAGTCTATGACGAGTGGTATGCAGGTGACTTACTTTATGAAGATGGAAAAGTATCTGGTGTGGTTGCGTATAATATTAAAGATTCACAACCCGCTATCTTTAACGCAAAAGTAACGATGTTCGCTACAGGTGGACATGGTAGAGCATATAGATTTAACTCAAATGCCCATGCAAATACAGGAGATTCTCTCTCTATTGTTGCACGTCATGGTCTTCCTCTTGAAGATATGGAGTTTGTACAGTTTCACCCAAGTGGACTTGGTGGTTCAGGTGTACTCATCTCTGAAGCGGCACGTGGTGAAGGTGGAAGACTCTTTAACTCTAAGGGTGAAAGATTTATGACTAAGTATGCACCAAACGCAATGGAGCTAGCTTCACGTGATGTTGTAAGCCGAGCTATTATGGAAGAAGTACGTCAAGGACGTGGTGTAGGTAAAGATGGTCAGTCTGTAAACATTGACTTAACACACTTAGATCCTGAAATCATTTTAACACGTCTTCCAGAACTTCGTGAACTTGCGATTGCATTCCAAGGGCAAGATATGCTTAAAGAGCCTATCCACATCTCTGCAACTGCACACTACTCTATGGGTGGGATTCCTACAAACATTGACTGTCAAGTACAAAAAAATGCTGCTGGTGACCTTGTAGAAGGTTTCTACGCTGCTGGTGAGTGTTCTTGTGTCTCTGTACATGGTGCCAACCGTTTAGGTGCGAACTCTGTACTTGAAGCCCTACTCTTTGGTAGACATGCAGGTGAAAACATGGTAAAAGCACTTGATGAGGGTATCGACCTTCGTCCAGCTGCCCCAAGTGATGCTGAACCTATGATATCAGAAATGGAAAAAATCAAGACATCAAACGGTAATGAAACTGTACCAGGTCTAAGAGAAGAACTTCAGATAGGTATGACAGCAGATGCTGGTGTATTTAGATCTAAAGAGTCACTTGAAAGACAAATGAAACTTATCGATGAGTTGTTGGTACGATTTAACAATATCCGTATTGATGACAAGTCAAATACCTTTAACACAGACCTTCAAGAAGCGATAGAACTTGGACATATGTTAGAGTTCTCTAAATTTATCGTAGATGGTGCGCTTAACCGTGAGGAGAGTCGTGGTGGTCACTACCGTGAAGATTTCCCAACAAGAGATGATGAGAAGTTTATGGTGCATACCTATGCAACAATGGATAAAGACTTTAACATTACTACTGAGTGGGGTAAAGTGACTCAAGGTAAGTTTGAGCCAATGGAAAGAAAGTATTAGGAGAAGATGATGAGTACAAATACTGAAGAAAACGTAGCTGATTATAAAGCGTTCAATACAGATGAGATTGATACTTTTAAGCCTACACGTAAAGTTACACTAAAAACATTTAGATTTAATGCAGAAACTGATTATCTTCCTTACTATAAACATTATGAGATGGAAGTAGGAAAAGATGAATTGATTCTTGACTTGCTTAACCGTATCAAGTGGGAACATGATGGAAGTTTTTCTTACCGTCGTTCATGCCGTCACGGTATTTGTGGTGCTTGTGCCATTAAAGTCAATGGTCGTGCAACACTTGCCTGTAAACAAAATGCTTTAGAGCTTGTAGAACTCTTTGGTGACGAGTTGGTCATTGAACCTAGTTCTAAAAAACGTGCAATTAAAGATATGATTATTGACAAAGCAGATTTCTGGGCAAAACATGCAGCAGTAAAACCATACGTGGTTGCAGATATTGAAGCACGTCCCGAGC
>DRQB01000091.1 GCA_011330645.1 Campylobacterota bacterium
AAACAGCTTTGGCAACACAGCTTGCCAAGACAATGCATGTACATTTTGAGAGACTGGATATGTCTGAGTATATGGAGCCACATACTATCTCCAGACTCGTAGGAGCACCTCCAGGGTATGTGGGGTATGAGCAAGGTGGACTGCTTACCGAGATGATAAAAAAACATCCTCATACTGTACTTTTACTTGATGAGATAGAAAAAGCGCATCCTGATATTATGAACATCTTACTTCAGGTGATGGATGGTGCGAAGTTGACAGACAATAATGGTGTGGTGAGTGACTTTAAAAATGTGATTCTCATTATGACCTCTAACATAGGGACAAAAGAAGCCAATGTCATGGGATTTGAAAAAGATACATCTTCTAAAACTGATAAGGCACTGGCAGCCTTTTTCTCTCCAGAGTTTAGAAACCGCCTTAGTGGCACTATAGCCTTTAACGCACTCTCTTTAGATGTCTTAATAACCATTGTCGATAGAGAAATGGATAAAGTAAATGCACTTCTAACACCTAAAAAAGTAAAAGTCAAACTCAACAAAAAAGCCAAAGCATACCTTGCAAAAGAGGGCTATGATGAACGCTATGGTGCAAGACATATTGCACGTGTGATAGATGAGAAAGTTAAAGAAGCGCTTACTGATGAGATACTCTTTGGAAAACTCAAAAAGGGTGGCTCAGTAAAAGTGAGCTTGCAAAATGACACACTTCACTTTGAGTTTACGAAGAACTAGATAGCAATGGATGAAGCGACCCCGGAGGATTACTATGTCCCGCCTTTAAGTAAATACTCTTCTACCTTTCCTGACCCACGTTATGCACCCGATGAAGGCTTACTTGCCTACGGGGGTGACCTCAGCTCTCACAGACTTCTTTTTGCTTATAAAAAAGGGATATTCCCTTGGTACTCTGAAGATGACCCCATACTGTGGTGGTCACCGAATCCTAGACTACTGCTTTACCCGCATAAGTTTAAAATGCGTAAATCTTTTAGAAGAGTGTTACGTTCTGGAAAATTTACAGTCACTTTTGATAAATATTTTTCAGAGGTCATTGGGTATTGTGCAAGTGTCAACAGAGAAGGGCAGGAAGCATCGTGGATAGTTCCTGAAATTATAGAAGCCTATACAAGACTGCATGAAGAGGGCTTTGGACACTCTGTGGAGGTACATCTTGATGGAAAACTTGTAGGTGGATTGTATGGTATAGCTTTTGGAAAAGCCTTTTTTGGAGAGTCGATGTTCTCTTTGGTCTCAGATGCATCAAAAGTAGCATTTAAAGCACTAAGTGACGTTTTAGGAGACAGAGGTTATGATTTTATAGACTGTCAAATGAAAACAGATCATATGGTAGGCTTAGGGGCTGAAGTTGTTGATAGAGATATCTTTCTTGATGCACTTGAAGTGGCTATCACCAAAGAGACTGACTTTGGTAAATGGCACGATTTTAATTGGACGTATAAGGAATAAAAGATGGTAAATAGAGATATAGGATTCTCTTTATGGTTAGACTTCGTTGAGAGAGATTATTTGAAAAATGAGTTTTCTTCTTTGATTGAAAAAGGGATTATTAATGGGGCAACATCCAATCCATCTATTTTTGCAAGTGCTATCACCACTTCTCCTGCGTATGCCGAGCAACTCAAAGGCTTGGAAGGTAAAACACCTAAAGAGAAATATGAAGCCCTCGCGATAGAAGACATCCGTACTGCGGCACAAGCGTTACGTGCCTCATATGATGCTGGAAATGATGGGTATATCTCTATCGAAGTTGATCCTTTTTTATCGAAAGATACACAAGGGACTATAGAAGAAGGGAAACGTCTGTTTGCCGCCATTGGTGAGCCAAATGTAATGGTCAAAGTACCTGCTACAGAAGCTGGATACGATGCTATGACAGAGCTTTTATGTAATGGTATCTCGGTAAATGCAACCCTCATTTTTTCTCCAAAGCAAGCACAAAAGTGTCTTAAAGCGATGAAAAAAGGCATGGATGGATTTGAAGCCTCAGGTGGAGGACGTTGTGAATCAGTTATTTCTGTGTTTGTGAGCCGTTTCGATAGACTTTTAGATAATGACCTTGAAAAAGAAGGGTTGGATGTCTCTAAAACGGGTATCTATAATGCTGCCAAAATTTATAACCTCATAGAATCAAACCATACACCATCTGTACGTACGCTCTTTGCAAGTACTGGTGTTAAAGGTGATGCTTTGCCTGCTGATTATTATATGAGAGAACTTTTAGCCGCGCATAGTGTCAACACAGCGCCACTAGCAACTATAGAGTCATACATCGCTACGGAGGCATCTGCACCAAAATTGCCTATCGATGATGCTGTACTCAATGGATACTTTACGAAACTATCAGACAATGGGTTTGATATGGATGCGGTATATGCCGAACTCTTAAATGATGGTTTGGTTGCTTTTGAACAAGCATTTAAAGAGATGTTAGATACACTAAATTAATATACCACAAAGGGATATCATGGAAGAGAAGCTCAAACTATATCTTAGAACAATGATAAGTAACAAGGGGTCTGACCTCCATATAAAAGCTGGATCGCAAGTACGTGTGCGTATCCATGGTGTCCTAAAAGTGTTGGGTAAAGATGCGCTTACTGCAGATATGGTCGAAAAACTCGCCAAAGAGATTACTACAGCAGATCAGTATGAAAAGCTTGTTACTGACCGAAACCTTGACTTTTCTTATGTGTTAGGAAGTGAAAACAGATTTAGGGTAAATTTCTTTTACCAAATGGATGGACTCTCTGCTGTCTTTCGGATTATCCCTGTAGATATCTTGTCTTTGGATGATTTAAATCTTCCCCCTGTCATTAAAACATTTACAGAGATACAAAGAGGATTGGTACTGGTCACCGGTGTTACAGGTTCTGGTAAATCAACCACGCTAGCAGCCATACTTGACAAGATAAATAGAGAACAAAAAAAGCATATCATCACCGTAGAAGACCCGATAGAGTTTGTACATAAAGACAGAGGTTGTCTCATCAATCAAAGAGGGATAGGACAAGATGCCCACTCTTTTTCTGATGCACTTAGAGCAGCACTAAGAGAAGACCCTGATATCATACTTGTGGGGGAAATGAGAGACTTGGAAACCATTGATATTGCACTGCATGCTGCCAATACAGGGCACTTGGTTTTTTCTACGCTGCACACACTTGATGCAAAAGAAACCATTGATAGGATTGTCGGTATGTTTGGTAATGAAGAGCAAAACCGTATTCGTATGTCTTTGGCATCGGTACTTGAAGGGGTTATCTCCCAAAGGCTCATTCCTACTGTACGTGGAGGGAGAGTTGCAGGGATAGAAGTGTTGAAAAAAACAGCACGTATTGAACAACTCATCGCAGAAAATAGAGATGCTGAAATCCTAGATGCATTGTTTGAAGGTAAAGAGATTTATGGGACACAGACGTTTGATCAAGCTTTACTCGACCTTTTACGTGGAGGAGAGATTGACAGTGAAACAGCACTCGAATATGCAACAAACCCAGCAGATATGAAGCTCAAAATGCAAGGGGTTGGTAAAGGGGCTATCGTCCAAGAGAGTTTTGAAAAAGATGATGTAGAAGCAGATGTCTTTGGCTTTAAAGAAGAGGATGAATAAAACTTTAATTTTAACTCGGTATAATTCGCGTCTATTTTGCTCAATATATGGGTAAAAAGATTTAATTTTAAAGGACAGAAATGTTAGAAGGTATCGTTAGAGAGAGTATCGGGAAACGTACTGCAAAAGTACTTAGAAGAGATGGTTATCTAACTGCAAACCTTTACGCAAATGGCGTAGAGAATATTCAAGCTGCGTTTAAACGTGGTGAATTTGTAAGAGCAGTTAGAAATAAAGAGAGCCTAGCATTCGCAGTAAAAGTGGGTGACACTGAAGCAAATGTAGTGATTCAAGAGTATCAACTACACCCAGTGCATGGTGAAGTAGTACACGTAGATTTAAGAATCACTGTACCAGGTCAAGTAACAAACTTCCTAGTACCCGTAATCACACACGGAACACCAATTGGACTTAAGAACAAAGGTGTACTTGTTATTTCTAAAAAAAGATTAAAAGTAAGAGGTGCTATCGAAGATATGCCTGCGAAATTTGATCTTGATGTTGAGCCATTAGACAGAGATGCATCAATTCTTGTAAGAAATATTGACGTACCTGCTAACTGTAAATTGATGGACAGACCAGATGTTGCTATCTGTGGTGTAATCAAAGCTAAATAATAAGCAATGAAAGTATAGTATGACACTCTTTGTTGGTCTAGGTAACCCAGGATCACAATATGAAGAGACCCGTCACAATATAGGCTTTAAAGTCATCGACAAACTTGTCGCTGACTTTGGAGCACGTGATATCTCCAAAATTTCTTTTCATGGGCAACTTTATCGCTCCACTAATTCACTTTTTTTAAAACCTACTACGTTTATGAATCTTTCAGGAAAATCTGTGCAACCTGTCAAGCATTTTTTTAAAGTAGAACTTGATGATGTTATCGTCATACATGACGATATAGACCTTCCTTTTGGTGCGGTACGTTTTAAAAGAGGTGGTGGACATGGTGGACACAATGGACTAAAATCTTTAGATACACATATGACCAAAGAGTATTTAAGGGTACGTATAGGTGTAGGTAAGCCTGAGTACAAGTCACAAGTAGCAGACTATGTTTTACATGATTTTTCAAAAGAAGAACAAGCCGTGTTGGAAAAACTCATTTCTCATGTAGCATTAGCATGTAAAAAGTTGACACAAGAAGAATTAAACAGTGTAAAATCTCTCTATAGTTTAAAGTCTATAGAAGGTTTAACCGCGTGAGTATATTGAGCCCAAAACTTTATTTTTTCTATTTGGCCAAACATTATTTTAAGAATCTATTGGCGATTTTATTTGGGCTCTCTTTTTCGTTTGCTGCGATAGATTATTTCCAATATTCACAAGGATTACACTCTTTTTCCCATAAAATACTTTATATTTTTTATATGTGGCAAGAGGCGCTAGGATTACTCTATCCTTTGGCTATTGTATTTGCACTTCTTATGACAAAACTGTCATTTGTAAAAAACAATACGATGGGTGCTTTGCATTCATTTAGCTATACTAAAAAAAGACTCTTTTCCCCTTTATTTATTATTTCTTTGTGTGTTTATTGTGTCTTCATGCTTTTACATATGACTGAATTTTCTTATGCGAAAGATAAAGCAAATTTATTGCTTAAAAATGAGTTGGGTGCCTATAGTGTCAATGACCTTTTTTTCAAATACAATGATACCTTTGTCTACATCAATACCTTAGACCCCATAGAAAAGAAAATAAAAGATATTACTATCTTTAAAGTTGAAGGATATCAAGTGCGTTATACGATTAAGGCACCGTATGCAACCTTTGATGGTCAGGTTTGGGATGCTCATGATGCGACGCTAAAAACGCACATATACAAAGAGGGAAATTTAGAGAGATACAAGGTAGAACATAAAGAAAGCATCAAAACGTTAGAGGGCTATAAGCCAAAGATTATAGAGTCACTTTATGAAGGAAAAGCGCTCAATATCATAGATGCCTATAACACATGGAAACTCTTAAAACATCAACATTTAAACTCAGACAAAATAAGGGCAGCCATGTACGATAAAGTGTTTGTGCCGCTTTTTTCCTTAGCGTTAATACTTATTTTATTTTTCAAAATACCATTTCACGCACGTATGATGAATACAGGGGGTGTCATTGCTCTTTCTTTAGGCATAACGTTTGTGATATGGGGCATACTTTTTGGTCTCAACCAGATGGGTTCCAACGGTGTCCTGATACCTGAGCTAACGGCTATCTTGCCTATCGTACTGTTGTGGATGTATGCTTTGTATGTATATATTATGGATGAAAAACGCATTTCATAGTTTCTAGAAATTTTCTAGTGATTATCTAGAATACTGCTTACTTTTCTTTACCTCTCACAAGCCATCACTTTTTAATCACTTTTTAGATAAAATCACCTTAAAATAGATAAAAACTTAGGACAAAATAGATGAATATAGATAGTAAAGCATTGGCAGAAAAATATGGTACGCCATTGTATATGTATGATTTTGATTATATTGAAAATAGATATACAACCCTTAAAGATGCTTTTGCAGGAAAAAAATCGATTATTAACTATGCCGTAAAGGCAAAT
This sequence comes from Campylobacterota bacterium, assembly GCA_011330645.1. Lineage (GTDB taxonomy): Bacteria > Campylobacterota > Campylobacteria > Campylobacterales > Sulfurovaceae > Sulfurovum. The sequence continues at coordinate 6,194 of DRQB01000091.1, forward strand.
TCAAACCTATCAGTTATAGCCCATTTGGCTAAACTAGGAGCTGGTGCAGACTGTGTGAGTATTGGTGAAGTTAACCGTGCGCTTACAGCAGGTGTTGATAAGTATAAAATTATCTTCTCGGGTGTAGGAAAGCGTGATGATGAGATACGTGAGGCTTTACAAAAAGACATTCTTATGCTTAACCTTGAGTCTGAAGCAGAGATGAAACGTGTGGAGCTGGTGGCAAAAGAGCTTGGTAAAGAAGCGCGTATTTCTATTCGTGTCAATCCAAATATTGACCCTCAGACACATCCTTATATTTCTACAGGCCTACATGAAAACAAGTTTGGGGTTGAACTAGATATGGCTAAACGTATGTATATTTATGCCAATAAATCAGAATTTCTCAACCCTGTAGGGATTCATTTTCATATAGGCTCACAGCTTACAAAGCTTTCGCCTATACAAGAATCTGCACAGATAGTAGCAGACTTGGTTCGTTCACTCAAAGCCATTAAAATTGACATTAAATTCTTTGATGTGGGTGGTGGGATTGGTGTCGTGTATGACGATGAAGTGACTATCTCTGCTTCAGAATATACGCAAGCCATTTTCCAAGCAACAAAAGGTTTAGACATTACGCTACTGTGCGAACCGGGCCGTTATATGGTGGCAAATGCAGGGGCATTTTTTACCAAAGTGTTGTACGAAAAAGTCAATGATGGTAAACGTTTTGTCATCGTAGATGGTGCGATGAATGACCTTATAAGACCAAGCCTATATGATGCGTATCATAAGATAAAAGCTGTAGGTGTTGATGCGAATGTAGAGACTACCCCTGCTGATGTCGTAGGTCCAGTGTGTGAAAGTGGAGATTTTTTTGGTAAAAATGTATCTTTACCTCCCTTGTCTCACAATGATCTCATAGTGGTGCAATCAGCAGGAGCCTATGGTTTTACTATGGCGAGTAACTACAATACACGTTCTAAACCTGCTGAAGTTGCCATTGAAGGTGGGAAAGACAGACTCATACGTAAACGTGAAACGTACGATGACCAAGTGCGATTAGAATTGGAATATTTGGTATAAAAAGGTGATAAGCAAATGACTTTAGATACATTACGATTAAAAATAGATAGCCTTGATGATACACTGCTTAAGCTTTATAATGAGCGTATGGAGCTTGTACATCAAGTGGGTGAACTTAAGAATACTACAGGTGCACCTATCTATAGACCTGAACGTGAACAGGCTATTTTAAATCGTCTTAAAAGTCAAAACACGCAATCAGGTGGCAAGCTGACTGATGTAGCCATAGATGCACTTTTTTTAGAGATGTTTGCCGTGGCACGTAACCTTGAACTTCCAGAAGGCGTAGCCTTTTTAGGACCGGAAGCCAGCTTTACTCACCAAGCAGCAGAGAGTAAGTTTGGGGCTATGTCAGCATATATTCCTATGGCATCCATACAGGGTATCTTTCGTGAAGTAAATAAGGGTACTGCAAAGTTTGGTGTGATACCTATAGAAAATTCATCCAATGGTATTGTGAGTGACACGATTAATTGTTTGGATGAATATAATTTGAAAATCATTGCAGAAGTTATGATAGATGTGCATTTTGCTTTTGCTACATTGAGTGAAGATATCAAGCAGATTAGAAAAATATATTCTAAAGATATTGCTTTTGGACAGTGTCGTCTATTTTTACATGACCTAGGCTTGGATGATGTGGAGTTAGTACCCGTAGAATCTACAGCAAAAGCTGCCAAACTTGCCGCAGAAGATGACTGTACTGCAGCACTTTGCCCTGCTATCGCTGCAAAACTCTATAACTTGCCTATACGCTTTAACAATGTGGAAGATAATACCAACAACAGAACACGCTTTTTCATTATCTCCAATTTTGAAAATGCTTCTTCGGGGGATGATAAGACTTCATTGCTTGTGAGACTCTCAAATACCCCCGGTTCTTTGGTTGATTTTTTAAATCACTTTGAAGAAGCAGGGATTAACTTGACAAAGATTAAATCTCACATCGTTGAGGGCGAGTCTATCTTCTTTATAGAGTTTCATGGACATAAAGATGATACAAAAGTAAAAAATGTTTTAGAAACACTCAATAATGAAATCAAAGTGTTAGGCTCCTATGTTCGAGAAACAGATGATGTTTAAAAAAATGAAAAAGTAGAAATTGAAATGAAGTTTAATAAAGTACTTGAAAATATAAAGACCTATGAAGCGGGAAAACCTATAGAATTGGTAGTACGTGAATTTGGCATTGATGCCAAAGATGTCGTAAAACTAGCTTCCAATGAAAACCCTATAGGAACAAGTCCTGCAGTAGAAAAAGCCATTATTGCCAATGCAGGTAAAGCACATCTTTACCCTGATGATTCTATGTTTGAACTTAAAGCCGCTTTGGCTTCAAAGTATGCAGTGAATGAAAGTAACATTATCATCGGAGCAGGGTCAGACCAGGTATTGGAGTTTATCTCGCGTGCTGTGTTAGATGAAAATGCATCTGTACTTATGTCAGCAGTGACTTTTGCTATGTATGAAATTTATGCTAAGCAGATGGGAGCAAAAATATACAGAACGGCAAGCTATGAACACAGATATGATGAGTTTATGGAAGCATACCAGATGCATAAACCAAAGATTATTTACCTTTGTACACCGAACAACCCTACGGGAGATGCTACAAGTAAAGAAGAAGTACTCAAGATCATTCATGCCGTAGATAAAGAGACACTTA
>DRQB01000092.1 GCA_011330645.1 Campylobacterota bacterium
ACATGCTTTTAAAGATAGGTATTTTTTAGTCAATGAAATCGAGAAGATCAAAGAGGAACTTACCAAGTAAGTTACTTCACCAACTCCTGATACTCTCTCAACAAATCAGGACTCTCAATAGACCCATGATGATGCACTTGTTTATACTCTCCGTCTATCAACTTATACACCCGACTGGTACGAATGGCTAAATCTAGTTTTTCATCTTTGGTCTCTACCCAGCCACGTTCACGACCAATGGCTACAAATCCACCTTCCATAGCTACAATGGTATAGTCATAAAATTCTACATAAACTTTGGCTTGACCTGAAAAGATACGACTGTAAATGGTTTTAATCTCTTCCCATCCTCTTTTGATACCACCTAGTGGATTGTCCATGGCTATCTCTTCGTTGTTGAGCCAATTTTTCTGCATGAGGTCAAAATCTCTTTGGTTGAATGCTTTGTAAAACTCTACTAAAGCCTCGTGCATTTTGTTGTTGTATTGTTTCTCTTCACCTGTGATTGGGGTTTGGATTGGGATCATTTTTATCTCCTGTGCTGAAATGTTTAAAATAAGTAAACCTATCAATAAAATGATTTTCATTTTAAGTCTTTCATTTTTATTTGTTGACCATTTAGTCAATAAAAGAATTTTAACTTTATTTGACTGAAAAGTCAAGAGGGTATATTTGTGACATAAGTCACAAATATACAGAAGATTTATGGTTATAATTTTACTTGACTATATGGTCAAATACATTCATAAGGAGAAAATATGAACTTTAATACAAAGACGATGCTCTTTACTACGTTAGCTATATTGCAATTAAATGGTTGTGTAGCTAAATCAAATGTTGATGTGATTGTCCCATTGGCTAAAAATGAAAAAGTAAAAGAGGTTATTGGAAAAAATACCAGGGTGCATTCTTTAAAGAGTGCTAAGTATTTTAAAAATAGGATGAATGATAACACTAAAAGCTTTCAGTCTAAAATAGAATTTTTGGAGACTACACTTTCTTATGGTAAATTAAAAGACCCTAAAAATATTTTATTGTTGACCAATTATTATATTGCCAGTAATCAACTTGAAGATGGCATAGACTTTTACGAGAGATTGTTAAAACGCTATGAGAACACTATGGATGTACCAACCAAAGCCAATCTACTTTCTGTTTATGCTGTTGTACGTGCTTTGCATGCGAATGATGTAGCTCTATACAAAAGAATTCCTTGGGTTTTAAATACATTTGATTTGTTAGAAAAGGCAAAGAAGTTGACTCATGACAAAAGTCCAATTGTTCACTGGTGCTCAGGGCTGATTTATGCACAGATGCCTTTTTTCTTTATGAAGCATGATGAAGCAGTAAGTAACTTGGAATGGCTAGTTAAACATCCAAAGACAGAACCTATCCCTGGATTTTATAGAGAAGTTTATCATTATCTTTCAAAGCTTTATCAGAATGAGGGGAGAGAGGCTTTAGCAAAAGAGTATTTAGAAAAAAGTGGTTACGATGCATATGAACCAAAGTCACTTTTTATGGATTGGATGAGTAGTACAAAAAAGGATGGTTTAGCTTTTTCTCCTAAACATTGGATGAAAGAAATTGTACAAGGCAGCGTCTATGCCATGTATGGATTCGGCTTTTCGGACATACATTTCATTATCTCTGAAGACAAAAAAGAACTCATTGCTATTGATGCAGGAACACAACCTAGAGTAACTAAAAAAGCCTATAAGTTTTTTAAGAAGAAGTACCCAAACAGTCCAAAACTGACCACTTTAATAGTTACACATGCTCACTGGGATCATGTAGGAGGTTATACGGCATTTTTAAACATCAATCCAAATCTAAAGATTATTGGAAATGCTAAATTTCATGATGTTTTAAAAGAAGCAACACGAACACCAAGATACAAACAGTTTAGAAGTAGCTCATATAAAGATGCATGGTTAGAAAATTATCAACCTACGTACAAAATAACTAAACAAGAAAAGGTCAATATTGGAGGTACAACATTTGAGCTTATTCCTGTAATAGGAAATGAGACCAAAGATGCTCTATTTATTCATCTTCCTCAAAAGAGAGTAACGTTTATTGGTGATGTAATGATGCCTTATTTAGGTGACCCCTGGGTGAATGAAGGGTTTATTGACGAGCCTATAAAAGCTATGAATCTATTACTTGCATTAAAGACCACAACGATTTTACATGGACACTATGGATTAACTGAAATGTATGGTAATAAAACAAACATTAAAGTATTCAAAAATGCTTATGAATGGCTTGTGAAAAGTGTGCGATTCTATGCTAAAGCAGGTTATTCAGATAATGATATAAAAAGACTCAACCTTATTCCTGCAGGTCTTGAAAAACATCCTGCTTCATTCACAGGGTATTTGGCTCAACGTGACTATGTGATTGACAGGATTATTCATCAAAGTAAAGGTTATTGGGTTGAAGATAAAACAGGTGACGAGCCTAAAGGGTTCAATACTTTAACTACTACAGAGTATGGAAAACTTTTAAAGATTTATCTTGATTTATCTGAAGCTGAAATAGCAAGTGCTTTAGAGAAGATGATAAAAAATGGTGACTTAGAGTTAGCACTTCATCTCTCAACTTCGGCGTTAAAACAGTATAAAAATTCTGAAACTATCAAAGAACTACGAGAAGAATCAGCGGATAGACTTAGAAGTATGTCACAGTTTATTGATCCTATGAAGTTTACTGTTTATGGTGAAATGGTAGGAAAGGAGCAGAAGATGATGAAACAATAGTGTAATGACATAGGAACACGTAAATACAGAAATATTAAATAAAAACACAAAGGATAAACAATGGAAATACAATTCGCAACAACACTTTACATCATCGTTATGAACACAGCTTTGGCATTTACTGTAGTTAAAATGCTACGTCACAACAGTACCGAAGCCAAAACAATGAAAATGGCTTTTATGATTTTTGGCTCATGGCTCTTAGCAACACTACTGCTTTTTGGGAACAATACAGTCTTACCAAACGACATAAGCTCTTTTGCACTTTTTAGTATAATCTTGGTGGGTGTAGGACTAGCAGGTTTTGTGCTTAGTCCTCTGTTTAAAGCTCTAGTTACTCTGCCACAAGAGTTTTTACTTATGCCACAAGCCTTTAGAATGTTCTTTGGTGCGGGGTTTATCATTGAAGCTGTTTTTGGTATCATACCTGCAGGATATGGTGCAGTGGATGGCATTTTACACATTGCCACAGCATTCTTAGCAACAACGTTGGCTATATATGTGGCACGAGGTGCTAAGGTAACCAAATCACTGGTCTTGGTAAACCTTTTTGGTTTACTTGATATAGTGGTTGTAGCGGCAGGAATTGCCTTCTTTATTTTAGGTGATATTGGTATAGAACACAATGTATTTTATGCTGTTTTCTTTGCTGCACCTATCTTTATTTGGTTGCATCTTATCTCACTATATAAAGTCTATAAAGACAGTAAAAAGGTAAGTTAATTATGAAAGCCTTAGAGGTTTACCCATTTTTTCTAACACTTAGCAACGAAGAGAAAGAGCGTTTTTATGCTTCTCTTCGTTATGTAACTTTGCCTAAGAATACTATCTTACATTATCAAGGTGACATTTGTAAAGAGGTACTTCTTTTAGTAAAAGGTGAAATTCGTCTCTATACACAAGCAGATAATTTTTCTGAAGAAGTTACACTCTATACACTAAAGTCTGGTGAACAATGTTTAGCCAATACTGCATCAGTGCTTAGCCATAGTAAAACCATTGGTACGGCAGTGACAACAACTGAGATAGAAGCCTATCTTCTTGCTGAAAATGACATTAAAAAATTTATGCAAACCATTCCCGAATATCAAGAATATATTATGAATCTATATTCTAAAAAAATGGTTGACTTAACGATGATGATTAATCGTATTAAGTTTAAAAACCTCAATGAGCGCATTATGGATTTTTTGCATGAGAATGAAAAAAATACTGTGAGTATTACCCATCAAAATTTAGCTGTGAAGATGAACACTTCACGTTCTGTGGTCTCACGTGTATTGAAAAAACTAGAACATAACGGAGAACTTATTTTACACCATGGATACATTGAAATTGTATAAGTATTAAACCTTTTGGTCAACTTTCGCTATAATCACCCTATGAAAAAACATACAAGAGAAGCATTACTAGACTCAGCATTTAATACCTTTTATAAACATGGGTTTCAAGGAGCAAATATTGCAACCATTTTAAATGACGTGGGCATCAATAAAGGCTCGATGTATCATTTTTTCAAGTCTAAAAAAGCTTTAGGCTTGGCTGTGGTTGAGGAGAGGATAGCACGTAACTTAGTTAATAAATACGCTTCAGTTAAGAGTGTGAAAGAACTTTTTGATGTTCTCTGTTCTGCTCCACAAACCCTTGCTTATGGTTGTCCACTAAACAAGATGAGTCAAGAGATGATTTACATCGACAGTGATTTTCAAAAACTGCTCTCTACTACCTATACTAAATTTGAAACTTTAATTCAAGAGATTTTGGAGCGAGAAGAAGTAACGAATAGCGCACTAAAAGCCAAACAAATTATCGCTACTTATGAAGGGGCTTTGATGATTTATCATCTAAATCAAGATGCAGGTGGTTTTGTGAGTGTTTTGAGAGCTTTGGAAAAAGAACTCAAGTGACTTTTGCCAAACAAATCCTAGACTTTTACTTCTCTTTATCCAAAGAACTACCCCTCCCCAATGGGGTAGAGACTATCTACCCTTATGATAACCATGAGACTAGAGAGGTTATGCAACACTTTTTCATTACGTCTTTTTTCCTTTATTTATCTAAAAATTTTGTCTTTATCTTTATCCTTTACAAAAATGAATACAAACTTTTGTATGAGGGGTCTCAAGGTAAGCATGAGAAACATAACAATAAAAACAACGGAACCATAGGCTCTTAGCCACTTATCTAGAAAGTTGTGTGGGAATCCATTAAGGTTCATAGCAGTAACAATGCCTGTCATAATAAACACCATAATTATTGCCATTAGTACAGTAGTGATAAATGGTGCGTATCTTTCATTAATCTTCATCTTATTCTCATCCTAATCATTAATAAAATGGTGAATTCATTTCTTTATTCGCCTGAACAAATCTGTTGGCACTAAAGACACGTGTTGTAATACAGATATCAAGTTCTTTTGCCTTCTCTGCCATAAAGCCATTTGCATACTTCTTCGCGTTTTCTACGCTATCAAAGGTATAAAAGCCACCTACTGAGTTATTGTCAGTACCAGAAAGCCAAGTTTTACTAATAAGACCTTCTTCCTCTCTTATTTTGGAATTATCCTCTTGCCAAGGAAAATCAGTATGTGGTATAGATACCTGTGCTTCAATATATAAAAATGCTTTAACCATTATGTACTCCTATTATGTAAATTTATTAGCTTAAAATAAGCATGCGGTTTAGTTATGAACTCATCAAAAAATGACTAGGGATTAAAAGTCCCTAGGAATATCTAATGTATCTACAAGTAGGGTCATTGCTACCATTTGTGTGGATAATTTGATACCTTTAAAGATGTCCTTATCGCTCCATCCAAGGTTTCTAAGCTCCTGAATTTGCGCTTTATTAATCTCTTTAGGCTTAGTTGTCGCATCAATCATGTAAATCAGCATTTTTTTGTCTTTTTCATTTAGATTTGCACTTGATGGGTGTGCCTTTATCATATTTATCTCTTCAATTGTTAGTCCAAACATATTAATGAGCATACTTTCGTTGAATCCTACACAGTAGTCACAATCAAGTGATGGGGCACTTGAAACGACCATGCGCATCATTGCAAGAAGCTTGTGTGAAAAGTTTGATTCATCATTAAGTACCATCTCCTTCATCATCTGCCATTGACCTATTAATACTTCAGGATAGACACTATGTTGTTTAAGTGGTGCAGGTATCATCCCAAACGTTCCTCTGATTTCGTCGTATACTCTTTTTATCTCACCCGTTGCATTTTCCTCACTAACGTAGGGGATAAGTGATAATTCTTTATTCATGATATTTCCTTTTTTTATTTATATATGGTACAAATTGTACATAGCTTTTAGACCGTCTCTCTTTTATGTACTAATAGGTACATAAATATAAAAAGAGATATATAAATAGTCCTAAACTATTTATATATCTCTTAAAATGTATGATTTGAAATTATCCAAGTATGGTTCTATTTTTTATTGTCTTTTACACTAGATGCTGACCTATATTGTCATTTAGAAAGTGCCCAAGTATAGAGGGATTATTTCATCATTTAAACTAGTCAGCCCTTCAACATTATTAAAAAAGATAGAAAAGTAGGCTAAACTAGGAAAATTAGATAAGAAAGGCTACTTTATCTATCGTTTTTGTATACGCAGTTTAAGGCGTATACAAATGAGAAGAAAACTTAAGCTGACTGATATTTCTTTCTTAACTCTTTAATAGGTACATTCTTTGAACCAGTCTCAATATGCTCTTTATAACCTAACAAAACATCTCTGCTTAGCTTTTGCATCTTAGGCTTTAGAAAAGGTGTTATAAAAGCTGGTTTCCCCTTGTAGTCTATGTCTAAACGCAAATAAGCTCTGTTGTCACTATACCTACGAATACGAAACTCAAAATACAACTCTTGCACAGGAAAATTTTTAGTTTCATAGACTTCATATCTATAGGATTCTCCTTCTTTAAAATCGATTATTTTTTCTTTTAAAATAATATTCATACCCATATCATGTATATCACATACCCTGTCTGCCCCTAGATATGCCTCACTGGAACTCCCATTAACATTGGTTGTTCTTTCTACACCGGCATGAAATTTTGAGACATCACCATATTGACGTATTACGTTCCATACTTTTTGTGTTGATGCTTCCATAAGCATCTCATAATGTACATTTGCTAAATTCATAATTCATCCTTTGTTTTTTTTCTAATAGTTTCCCTAAGATAATTGACAGACTCACTGATTTTTGGACTATCTAGTCCTTAAGTAAAGCTGAAACTTTTTTATAACTTACACACTAGAGTGACAATTTTTTGTCATTTAAGAACCAGTTAGTCCTGAAATTAATAAAAAATTGACAACTCTTTAAATCCCATATTATAAGGATTTAAAGAGTTGTCTAGGTAATAAGTCGTTCAATCGTATTATTTATCTCTATGAAGGCAAAAAAATAGTTATTTTTTTGCCTTCATAGGCTTTTTTTCATATCATCTTCATCTTATGCATCTTTTATAAATTTAAGTGTATTGTTCTATTCTTGCATCATCATACGTGGAAATGATAGGTATTATATCAGGCGCCTATCATGACATTAGTACTTGAATGAATAAGAATACAATCTCCTATACTACTATTTAATAGAGATACAATAAGTGCACCTCTATATTATTAATTATCTAATGTAAAACCCATTTCTTCGAAAGTTTCCACAACTTCAGCATCAATGGATTTCATGTATTTTATGCGTTTTTTATCTTTAAAATTTAGTGCTGTAATCCAGTTGCTCACACTAGCATATCCTACGTGCAATTCATTTTTCCCCTTCGGGATGTAGAAATATACAGTACAAGGAGCAAACATACCTGCTTCTGGTTTTCCACGGTTGAATATGGAATTAGAAAATTGAAAGTGACACAGCATTGATATCCAGTAGGCATCATATTTTTCAAAATCTAAATCCATATCATCATATTCAAATTTAAAGTCCTTAAACCCTGCGATAATAAAATTATGCTTAGAAAATCGTCCATCATGATCTGATACTAAGTCTTCTATATATTCTTCAAGATCATCAGGCTTATCAAACTTAAGAGTCATTTTAATGAGCCCTTTTTGAGGTAGTGCAGCACTTCTATCTAAAGACTTGTGCAATGTAGGCTTCATTTTCTTCTCAATGAGAGAATCAAGACTTTCAATCATTTGAGTAAAGGAGTTCCTATTTTTAGTATCCTTTTCACCTATGATACTTAGCATAGTATCTGCAGAAAGGTGACCATACCAGGTATTATCATCTTTCTCAATATCTAGCGTCTTATAAGCAAGTAAATTGAAAGGTGCATATGCACCAAAGTCAGGATTTTGTAGCAGAAGAGGTCTCATCGCTTTTAAGTTCGTTATCCCAAAAAATGAGATCATCTCTACATTTTTCTCTTTAAATTTTTGATAATAAAATTCTTGAATGTTTTTATTAGATTTTACTATGGAATAACCAATATTTGGAAGTTCCTTCATCAGTTCATTCAGTGCAATTTCTTTATTATCTTCAGAGCCATAAAGTGTTGCTGTATGCTCTGTAGCATATAAGATATTGAGTAGAATTGATAATGTTAATAATAATTTACCTAGTTTCATTTTATTTCCTTAATCATCTTTGACTTTAAAAGTCTTAAAAAGTGTGTTAACTACATACATCTGGCTTGCAGAACGAACGATGTCAAACATTTCCATCTCACTGATACCAAGATCTTTTAGAAGAGCAATATCTTCTGCATTAATGTCATCTGCATTACTGATTGATTTTATTGCAAAAATAAGTAATGCCTTTTGTTTTTTTGCTAGAGGGGCAACCGATGGTAAGACTTTTATCTCAGTGAGCATATCCTCCGTAAAACCAAAATTCTTTATAAGTATTTTCCCTGCAAGATTTATACAATATTTTGAATCATTTTTGTATGCTGCAAGGTAACGTATGATATGCATCAATTTCTGGTCTTCGGGTTCCTTAGAAAGCATTTTTTTGACATTTTCCCATTGCATCTTTAGAGCTTCAGGATTGACTGACCAAAGGCGTAACCCATTTGGTACCATTCCTCTTTTTTCCAATACCTCATTAAAAACCTCTTTGATTTCACCCGTTGCGTTTTCTAATGTTGATTCATTAAGTAAACTCATTTTTTTCTCCTTATTTAAAAACTTTTTTTAATTTTCTCTCTATTGCATCAGGTGCACTAGAAATTTTCATAAATTGCCCTAGCGATAGTAATGGATATGAAATAGCCAAATAATATTTAGCGTGTAATGCATATGCTGTACCATTTTCAATAAGTATTGTATAGGGTAGAAGAAGAGCTTTATCCTCACCAATACTTTCTATAAACTTTTCACTATTCTTAGACATTTTAACACCTACTAGTGTACTGCCATTTGAAAGCTTTACTTGAAATAATTTCTTCTTCTTATTGATTTTTTTTAGTAGGTCGGAACCTTTTTTTAGTTCAAGCATATCTTCATAATAAGGCATGGAAAAGGCATAGTGATATTTTTTCAACTCATTGGTATCGAGGATGTCTTTTGTAGCCTGTAATTTTCCTAATGCCCTGGATAATGATTTTTTAATACTACTTGCTTGACTAGAATCAAAATCTTTTTGTAAAAAAGCATGAAGCCAATAGCTAGGATTTGTAACCCGTACAGTATTATTTTTTGTATCTACAAGTATCCTTTGTATAGCAGCAAATCCACGGATTTTTTTAGATGACATTTTTTTGAGTGATTTATTCGTAAATACAATGACCTGCAGATACGATTTTTTTGCAGGAGAGTATGTAGCAAGTACTTTAAATCCAGACCTTTTTAAGTTGCTTTTTATAACTTTAGCAGGGGTATATACTGCATCATAATATGCAGAGATATTTTTTGCTTCTACAAATGTAGAGGCGAAAATAAGTATAAATATAAGAATTTTTGTGTGTATATGGGACATATTTTATCCTTTTAAAATTTATAATTTAGTGCAAAAGCAACAGAATCTTCGGAGTGTGTATTGTTGACATATCCAGGAAATGGTTGTCCTGGTTGAGAGAGACCAGATGTGTTGTAGCGTTTTTCTTCTTCTATTTGATACACATAAGATAAATCTATAGAAAATCTTTCTGTAAATTCATAACTTCCCCCAATAGCTATATGTTCATTTCCGATAGCTGGAAAACCGACAAGGTTAAAGAAGTTTGCAGCTGCGCCTGCTGGTGTATTTCCATCTTGTTCAGGAATGGCATCATCTGCGATACTGTATCCAAGTCTTACCGCCCAATTATCTTGCTTATACTGATATCCAATGGCAAAAACATCTTGGTCCTCCCAACCAAAATCTTCATATCCCTTTGCACTTGCCCATTTAAACTGTTTATAATCTATGGCAATACTGTGTCCGCCTGTTGTATAGGAAAATCCAATACCTATTTCTTCTGGCTGTTCTAAATGATCTCCATCAGGAAGTGCCAGTGGAAAATTGCCAAGTGCACCTGTTATTTGATGGTTATAATCCATGTCAATTGCAGATTTATATGTAGCACCAAAAACGAGGCCTTTTACTCCGAGACGGGAAAAATCATAAGTCAATCCCACATGTACCCCAAAACCAAAATCTTGCGCGACCCCTCTACCCACACTGATCAAGCCTGTAGGGGTAGGCTGAGTATACCCAATATCAAGTGCACCATACTGTAAGATTGGGGAGATTCCTATACTAAAATCATTTTGTTTATATGTGATAGGTACTCCAAACTGTAATATCTGTAAATTGGTCAGCATTTGGAAATTTCCTAGATTACCTGCTGCAGGATTGATTGTTGCATCACTATAATCAACACCGTTACCTGATGTTCCCCACATTCCAACACCAATATACCAATTTTCATTTATTTTGTGAGCTATAGACACTGATGGAATAACAAATGTATCTGCATCACTGGAGAGTGTTGGTCCGCCTTGTATTTGAGCATCAATATCTGGCATAAACAATGTTCCTCCAAATGATATTTCGGTACCTTCTACTGAACTTATAAGTGCAGGGTTAAGATAACCAGATTCTGCACCAAGCCCCAATGCAATACCCGCACCTGCCATACCCCGTGCTTTTGCACCGACACCTACTAAGTTTTCTCCATTGGTTGCTAGCAATATTGTAGAGGTTGCAAGTGAAAGTAGGAGTATTTTATTTGTTGTTTTAGCTATATTCATAGTTTAATCCTTTTTAAATATATGGTTGGCTTATAGTTAAGCATTTTGGCCTCAAAATAAGGCAGTTTTTCCTATACCTTTTAAAGATATAAGAGAGTGGATTGCAAAGTTTAGGACAAGCATATCCACTCACTTATATCTTCATATTTGTACTGACCGAAAAGATAAAAGAGTAGCCCAAAAAAGGACTTGAACAAACATAGGCTACTCATCTATCTTTTCAATAAATTACGATGGTATGATAGGAGATAGGAGAACAGCCCCACAAGGAAGGGGGGAGTCAGGAGGGTAGCAGGGCTGCTCTCCTATCTCTTATACTTTCTCTGTCCTAAATTATGGGCAGAGAAAAAAATACAAGTAAATTGCATTTAAAATCATTATGCTAACAATGATTGAATCAGTCATATTTTAGAAATCTCTAGGAATCTTCAGTGTATCAACCATAAGTGTCATGGCTACCATTTGTGTTGACATCTTAAGTCCATCGAAAATATCTTTATTTGACCAACCTAATTTTCTTAGTTCATCAACTTGTGCTTTATCAACTTTTTTGGGATTACGTGTAGCATCTACCATAAAGATAAGCATTTTTTTGTCTTTTTCATTTAGGCTTGTTGCATTTCTTGGATCCTTTTTGACGGCATTGATTTCCTTCATATCTAGCTTAAACATATTGATAAGCATACCTTCGTTGAACCCTACACAATAATCACAATAAAGTGCGTCAGCAGCAGAAACTGACATACGCATCATCGCTTGTAATTTTTGAGAAAAGTTTTCATTGTTAAGTGCACCAAATTGAGACCATAGTACTTTTAGCATTGCTGGATTCGTGCTATGCTGGGCAATAGGAGCAGGAACCATTCCAAATGCACCCTTAACCTGGTCATATATCGCTTTGACTTCACCTTTTGCATCTTTGACTGATGTATATGGTACTAATGACTCACTAGCACTTGCGGTTATGCTCCCAAATGTAAGAGCTACAGCCAATGCTGCTTTTGTTAATAATTTCATAATTTTCCTTTATAATATGTACTCATAAGTACAAAAATGTACGCCTCAAATAAATCTGTTTCCCATGTATCCCATTAGTAGAAATATGTACTTAGGAGTACAATAGTCCTTCTAAAAAAGATACTATAGATATACTTTTATATCTTATGTATTGGGAATTATTATGTACTTTCAAGTACATAATAATTCCCAAGAAAAGATACTAGAATAGTGCGTACACTACTCAAGTATTTCTTCAATACTTTCTATTATGTCGTTAATTGTTTCTTGCTCAGCGTTTGATTGTATTGTTACTACTAGTCCATTAAGTGAATTAAGATATCTTCCTGTAAGTTTTTCTTGTGACTTATTTGTGGAAATTTCTCCTTTTTCTTGAGCCTCCATAATAAATGAGGCAAATAGCGCTCTCATCTCATTAAATTCAATGGCAACTTTATGACTAAGGTCGACATGTGCTCCATAACATTCACTAGCAGAGTTTGCAAGAAGACATCCCCTAACTTTTCCTGTTTCCTGTAATTCCTGAACGGAGAACTTTGCGAGAGAAATTAATGTTTCTCTAGGACCTATTTTATTCTTCATATCTACAAGCGTTGATTCAATATGCTTTCTATAGAACTCAAGTGTTCGAATAAAAATTTCTTCTTTACTCTTAAAGGTAGCATAAAATGAGCTTTTTTTGATACCCATAGCAGCAACTAAATCATCTATATAGGTATTGTCATATCCATGTTCCCAAAAGTAGTGCATTGCTGCAGTTAGTACTTCTATCTCATCAAATTCTCTTGGTCTTCCACGTGTCTGTATTTTGTTATTCATAATTGTATTATAGACTAATGAGTACATAAATGTCAAGGATAATTTTAAAATTATGTACTTTTAAGTACAATTTTATTCTTTCTTCATCTTTTCATTACACCTGATATAGCATTATATGCTGCTTCAGCGACACATTTTAGTCAAGAATTTTTTACAGTTAAATAGATTAAAGAATGAAAAAATTAGATTATTAAAATAAAATTTCATGAAAATTACTTTAATGAAGGAGCAGTTCGGTAGGTAAAACTACATTATCTCGTGAAATAGGTAAGATAAGCAATTCTTTATAGGAAGAGGTTATCCAGCATTAATTAGAAAGATTATCTATAAAACTAACATCAGTGGAGCTGTACGTTGTCAGTTTAGAAAACTCATTAAAATAAAAGGTGCCTCCCCAAAGGAGGGGAACAGTCTTCTAAATCATTGTATAGGAGGTACTCAATATGCATAAAAGTAGACTGTACCAGTATGGAATTGGTCATTGATTATTTCACAACTGGAAATCTTCCTTTAAAATTTTCTTATACTATGTTTTTCTTGTCATACTTACCCATTTTGCTACAGAACGTATAGGATAAAGTACCTTGCCTCCAACTTTTTTGTATTCTATCCCAATACCATTGGCTATATCACGGTTCAGGCTACTTTGGCTCCGATTTATAACTTTTGAAACCTCCTTTTTAGTTAACATTAATTTATTTTGAAAAATTCTTTCTAAATCTTTCATTGTATCTTCGATATCCATTTTGTATATCCTTTGTTTAAGTTTTAGATGTGTATCTGAATTAGATTGTGGCATAAAAAATAGATGATTTTAAAAAATCTGAGCATTAAAAATTATATATAACAAAAAGAAGGAAAAATTGATAATTTTTAACGAATCAAATGTGTATAATAAAAAATAAAATAAAGGAATAAGAATATGACGATAGATTTGAAATGCAGAAAAAGAGATAAAGATGGTATTTATGAAAGCCTCCCTCATTGGGATATTTTAGGCATAAGTAAAAAGACGCAATTGAGAGAATATAAAGAGGTATTAGTTCAGGCACATAAATATAGAGCAGAAAATATTTCTAGGCTAGAAACTATTTTGTATACATGTAATTGTAATAAAACATTAGAAATTGAAATGAAAATTGTTTCACGAAATAATACATATTGGCTCAGTGATTTTGAGGCAGGATTGCATAAAAAATTATGCCCATTTTTCTCAGTGAAACAGCATTACAATGAAGAGGGACAGGCAATTGCCCTCTCTTCTAGTATGTTTTCTTTACCAAAAGTAACTACGCATCAAGAAAAAATGGCAGCAGTATCTGAAAATGAAAATGATGTTATAGGTCGTATAAATAAGAAAAGAGTAAATTCTTTTACTGGATTGATGTACTCACTTCTTGATTCTATGAATATAGCATTGAATACATATAACAATTATAATCAAATTATTTTTGCGAAGCAGTTTATAGGGAGAGTTTTAAATACTCCTGTTGGTATTCAAAATGAAGAAACATTTTTAGAATATAAAAATAGGGTGAAAGACAAGAAAAATATTTTTTGTAATGTTGGCTTTATTGATGATAGAAATATATCGCTAATAAGAAAAATTTGGAATACAAAAGTTAGAAAATATACTGATGAACAAGATGATAATGGTAATAATTTATTACATACAATAGATGCAAACTTTATAGATAATATTGAAAAAAAACATTTTAATTTTGGGAATAAAATTCAAATTTATACTCAAGAAAAGCTTGAGATCAAAAGATCTCGTTATATTATAAATAAGATAGTTATGAAACGGGCATTACAAGGAATCCGAAATTATAATAATTTTACAAGTGGACCTTATGCCGTGGTGAAAATTGAAGTAAAATCAAGTAATCAAACATATTCAGATATTGTTCAGTTTTTTTTGCAACCTCTATATATATCAGATAAGTTTATTTTACCTGTAGAAAGTAATTTTGAAAGACAATGTATTCAATACCTTAATGATAATTATGATGATATAAAGCTGTATAAGCCAATGACACTTGATAGAAAGTTATTTTTAGAAAATTTAGAAAATTTTTTGATTGACTATCTTGAATATTATGATTTTTATAAAAAAGCATGCGAAGAGTACAGTCCAAGAAAAGTTATAAGACCTGATTTGTTTATGCTTAAAAAGGGTAAGTTATTTATCTTCGAGTTTGCTGGTTATGTAGATAATGCTGAATACATTTACCGTTTACATCAAAAGGTAGATGGTTTTTATAGTTATTTTGAGAATTATTTAGGAATCAACTATGTTGAAATAAGACATAAGCGCATGCTAGATGATTTTTATGATAATAGTTTATAGATACTGTTATATTAAATTGATAAATTAGTTAGTATCTAGTGACTTAAAATAGAATAGGCATATATCCGACAAAAAATATTTTGTTGGAGACATTTGTCTTGAAATTTTTTTGTATTCAGAGGATTCTCAATAAAATGATATAACTAATAATGATTAAATATTAGAACTAAAATATAGTTTATCTTTTGTATTTGATAAGTTTCATAAGGATTATTTGCTGGTGAAAATTCTATATTATCAATTTCTTCCAATTCTTAATAATAATATATCTTCCCAACCTGCTACGAATGCAGGAATTGCTAAAATTGGTGTAAATAAACCATATTTTGCTCCTTCATCATTTTCAAAACCCAAAAAAGGAATAATCTGTACTTTTTCATTGGAGTTTGAATCTATTAAGAAAGAATAAGGTGGTATTTTTTGAAAATAATTAAGGCTACTTGTTGAATCAAATTCATCTTCAAGCCCAATTTTTTTTTAAAGTATATTTTTTAGGTTTAGCATATTAAACTTTAATAATTACTGCTGTAAAAATTTATTTATATTTCAGCGGGTCCTAGAGATATAGCGTCCAGATAGAGATATTCAAAAAACTTAGTGCTTCAATTATCAATATTTTCATTACCCTGAAAAAAGTTGCATTGGCATGAATAGTTAAACTACTTAGATTTACAAAATCATTAATTTTAATAATTTCTATACTTATTAAATTAAATCCAATAATGAGCTTGTGTATAACATATAGAATCTTTTGATTCTTCAAGTAACTACTCTTTAATATATTGATTGTATAAAACTAAATATGCTTCTTCATTCTTTTATCCCTAGGGCGTATTTCAAAAAATGGAGCAAAGATTGGATATCTGCTTTACAGAGTATTTTATTTCGTTGACCAGAATGTTAAAAAGAATATAGGTTTAACTTAGATAGTCTTGCATCATGGCTTGAACCATATCCATACCACTGTCGGGAGCAAGTTTAGCATAGCGCATGGTTTGCTTGATATCTTTATGATTGAGCAGTTTTTGAATGGTGAAAATAGGAGTGCCATTTATCGCAAGCTGACTAGCGAATGTGTGTCTCAATGTATGTATGACAACACGGTTTTTTCGATCATCTTTTTCTAAATCTTGATTAAACAGTTTGTCTAGTATTTTTTTCATTTTTCTGCGTAACGTTCTTTCTGGCAGTGTAAGAATATAATCATTTTTTTTAAGAAATTTAATCTCTTTTGTTAGAATTTCTTGCAGAGAACCATTAAAAAATCCTTTGTATGTGGTGTTATTTTTAGAGTCGGTTAATGTGAGTAGAGCATTGCTAATCTCAACATCTTTTTTTGTTATATTTAAGATTGATCCCGATCGTGCACCAGTACTGAGAGCAATAAGTGTAAATAAGTATAGCTGATGATCAGACTTGACAGTATCAAGTAATAACTTTACTTCATCTTTAGTTAAAAAACGTTCTCGTCTGTTATCTATTTTTTGTTCTTTTATGCCTTTTGCTGGATTTGTCCCGATAAAAATTTCTTCTTCCTGCGCATAATAATAAATTGCACGGATAAACTGGATATATTGATTGACAGTTTTGGGTGCTTTGGTTTCTGCCATTTTTGATTGAATCTTTATAATATCTTTTTTTGTAATACTACATATGTTCATATGCCCAATGTATGGCTTGAGTTGACTTTTATATTTACTACGTGCTTGATGGTTAGTACGATTGTGTAGTTCACGAGCATCAAAGTATTGTTGTGTTATTTGATCAAAAGTAATAACTTCTGCTGTAGGCTTTGTTCTTAAAATTTCAGGAACTTCTCTTCCTAGCCTTAAATGATTAAGTGTTGAGCTTCTAATATTGTTTGCATAGTTAGCACGTATACCCTCACTCAATTTACCTACTTTAACTTCTTTTGTTTTTCCATTTTCCTTAAATACTATATAGTAAATTTTATCTGTTTTACCATTTGTTGTAGTTTCTCTGTAAAATACACCAGTGTATTTTGTTTTAATGCGTTTTGCCATGAAGCTATTCCTATTTATATTAGATTTAATACGATAATAGGAAGTATTTTATAAAATAAAAGTAAGATTTTATTCTTTTTTTTATTTTGATAATTACTGATAAAGGGTGATAATATCGCTTTTACAAAAAGTTACATATTGACAAAAGTCTTCCAACCTATATCCAACCTAGAGTGCTAAAAGTCGATAAATTATGAACAAGTTTGAATAAATTAGATTTTTTATAAAAACCTTGAAACAAACGCTCTGCTTAGCTTTAAAAGTGATTGAGTAAAAATGATAAACTTTAGAAAGCTATCTTTTTACAAATCCCCCTCTCCCGGCCATACTTTTTAAATCAAAATTCTTACAATTACCATTTACTCACTATACACGCTATAATCACATACTTCATTGTATCAAGGATGTATATGTCAGAAAATATTGGAAAACTACTTTTACGGGTGATGCTTGGTGGGATGCTTCTTTTTCATGGGGTGGATAAGGTTTTGCATGGGATTGACTTTATAAAAGGACTTATGCATGGGCAAGGATTGCCTGAAATTCTTGCATACGGTGTCTATGTGGGAGAGATTGTTGCACCATTATTTTTAATACTGGGGTGGAAAAGTCGTATTTGGTCGGGTATC
The DNA here is from genome assembly GCA_011330645.1 of Campylobacterota bacterium. GTDB lineage: Bacteria > Campylobacterota > Campylobacteria > Campylobacterales > Sulfurovaceae > Sulfurovum. The sequence continues at coordinate 17,817 of DRQB01000092.1, forward strand.
ATAGCAGCCAATATGGCGGTGGCTATCTATTTGACACAAATGGATACATTTTTAACTTTAGGAGCGCATGGTGCCTGGGCACTTGAAGTGCCAATGTTTTACTTTGTGGTGGCTTTGACAATAGTCTTTCTTGGTTCTGGGAAATATGCAGTGTTGAGAGACTAGTACATAGGTAGTACACACAATTTTTGTATAGTTCTTGAAAATGATAAAAGGTAAATAATGCAAAAAATATTTTTATTTCTTCTTCTAATTAGTGTCACGGCTTTAACTGCACAAAATTTTAAACCATGGAAACCACAAATAGATAAATTGAGTTCATTTGAAAAACACGTGCTCATAGACAAAGGTACAGAGAGAGCTTTTTCTGGTAAGTATGTACATACAACAAAAGAGGGTGTGTACAGATGTAAAGTATGTGGTGCAGCACTCTATAAATCTTCGGATAAATTTGATTCACACTGTGGATGGCCGAGTTTTGATGATGCCATTCCTGGTGCCATAAAAGAGACACCTGATGCAGATGGGCGACGTATAGAAATCACGTGTGCAAACTGTGGTGCACATATGGGGCATGTGTTTAGAGGAGAAGGCTTGACTACAAAAAATACACGCCACTGTGTGAATTCTGTCTCTTTGACATTTGAAGAAAAACATGCAAAAGTAGGAGTGAAAACAAATCTGAAAAAAGCGTATTTTGCAGGAGGGTGTTTTTGGGGAGTTGAGTATTATATGGAGCAGATTAAAGGAGTGAAAGAAGTAATCTCTGGTTTTATGGGAGGACATGTCAAAAATCCTGGATATTATGATGTGGTAAAACATAAAACAGGACATTTAGAAACAGTAGAAGTTGTATATGATCCTGAAGTAGTCAGCTATGAAACATTGGCTAAAATGTTTTTTGAGATACATGACCCCACACAAACCGATGGGCAAGGTCCAGATATAGGAAATCAATATTTATCAGCAGTATTTGTCAACAATCCCAAAGAGCGAAAAATTATTAATAAATTGATTAAAATACTTGATAGGAAAGGATTGAAGGTGGCAACAAAAGTATTGGATAAATCACCTTTCTATACGGCAGAAGCGTATCATCAAAATCATTATGTGCGCAAAGGAGGAACCCCTTATTGCCATAGACGTGTCAAAAGATTTGATTAATCTCTTGAGTTGACCATCCATTGAGAAAAGACATTTAAATAATTCCAAAAGCTTTGAATATTCTCTTGAGAACTTTGTTTCTCTTTGATAATGGGTTGCAGGGCTTCTTCGTAAGTGACAAGCCAATGCAGTCGTGCATTAGGAGTGATGTGAAAAGGAGCATGCCTCCCTCTCATCTGTGGGGCACCTCTGTTTTGGTTAAAGTATTTTGGTCCTCCACAAATTTGTATGAAAAAATCTGCAGAGTGTTGTCCCGCAATTTTCATCTCTTCTTTGTCTTGCGGAAAGATATCTTTAATCGGACTTTCAAATAACCCCATATAAAATCTGTCAAGTAAATCACGCATACCTTTTTCTCCAATATCATGTAAAAAAGCTGGATTAGGTTTCGTTACGGGAGGATTAACACCTTCAGTATAGGGGAGAATGGAAAAGTCTAATGGAGAGGTTCCAAAGTTCATAATTGTTGCCTTGTAATGAATTTTTATGGTTATATCATGATAAACCTTTAATCACACCCACCACCACCGCAACAACTATCTGGATTTTGTACAGAAAAACTATTTGTGTACCCACAATTTAAACATTCAAAAGACATGAGTGTTGGGCCTGAACAGCCACTTGAGCGTTGGTCAATCAGTTCTATATTGTCTTGTTTACAATGAGGGCAAAAACCTCTTCTAATGCAGTCTAATTGTTCTTTTTTCTCTTTAAGGTAATAGATATACACCAATACAGAGCCCGTCAGTAGTATAAGTATAAAAGCCAATAAATAAAAATCCATTATATTTCCTAAGTGGTATAATTTTTTAGTTTTTGTATCTGTTGTTTATACGAGGGCAGATACACTTCCACGAGTTTCCAAAATGCTTTTTGATGGTGCTTATGTGTAATATGTGCTAACTCGTGTATAATGATATATTGTATCACATCTGAGGGGAGTTTCATGACCATCGTGTTAAAGCTTAAGTTATTTTTCCCAGAACAGCTCCCCCATTGACGTTTGGTTTTTCTAAAAGAAATTTTATTATATGTCAGATGCATTTTTTTTGCCCATTCTTCTACTAAAGAGGGTAGGTATGCTTTTGCCTCTTTTTTGTAAAATGTATCGATATGTTTTTGAAATGTAATTTCATCATATGTACTGTAGTAAAGGCTGAAAACAGTTCCATCAAAGGTAAGTTTGGTGTTGGCTTTTTCATGCGCTACTAAGTGTAGTTTGTAGTTTTTCCCCAAGAAGTATAGTTCAGGCTCTTTGTTAAAGTCTAGAGCTCTTCCTTTTCTGCGTTGAAATTTTTCCCTTGATTTTTGTATCCATGAAGCTTTTTTCAATAGAAGTTGTTCAACGCGCCTATGAGAAATTTTAGGGGATTTAATGATGAGGTTCCCCTCCTCATCAAAAGTAAGATAAATATGTTTCAGTTTTGGGTTAATAATATGTATATATTGAGGAAGAAGGTGCATTTCTTTTAGTTAGAAATCCTACCATTTTGAAATATAACTTCTTGATTGATACTTCCGTCTTTATTGTATTTTGCTGCTCGTCCATGCTTAATATTATTGACATATGTGATTTGTGCCATCACATCTCCATTTGGGTAGTATGCCTCAAGGACACCTTGTTTTCGCCCATTCACAAAAGGTGTTTTTTTAAGGATACGCCCTTTACTGTCATAGAGTATTTCATTACCATTTTTTACACCATGCTCAATAGGTACCGTAGAATTTAATTTCCCATTGTAACCATATTTTTTAAGTAGACCATTTTGTCCACTGTTATCAGACATAATAAACTCAGAACGGAGTTTCCCTCCAGTAAAGTATTCTTTTTTCACTTTTTTCCCTACAAAAGGAATAGAAGGGGTAGAACAAGCACTTAAAAAGAAAAGTACACTTAGAGCAAGAAAAAAAGATAGTTTTTTCATACAAATAAACCTTTGATTAAATATTGGCATTAGTATACTATAAAATGCTTTGGGTTTGAAAATTTTTCTGGCTACCTTGATTGTTGAACAAAAATCAACTAAAGTATGTTAGGATAACCTTGAAAACGTAATGCATACACATAAGATATTTATGTATTTGACATAAATAGGATAGAATAAATCATTATTTTAGGATTAAGGAAAAATTTATACATGAAATACCTATTAAAACTTATAATGATGTTGCTTTTTTTCGGAGTTTCTTTTGTGTACGGTGTACCTCTAGATAATAAAGAAACACAACTCAATCATCCAATCAGTATCAGCTTAACAGCAAAAGAGAGAAAATTTCTTAAAACACATCCGATTATTACTGCACATAATGAAGCAGACTATCCTCCTTATAATTTTAATGAAAATGGAACACCTAAAGGTTTTTCTATCGATTATTTAAATCTTCTGGCAGATAGATTAGGAATTAAAATTCATTATATATCTGGGTACAGTTGGGCAGAATATATGGATATGGCTAAAAATAATAAGATTGATGTCATGTTAAATATTATGAGAACGCCACAACGGGAAAAGTTTCTTCATTTTACACAACCATATGCAGGAACAAAAAAAGCAATATTTACTAACAATTCCAGCATAAAGTTTTTAAGAGATCTCGAGGGTAAAACAGTTTCTGTGATAAAGGGATATTTTATGCAACATTTTTTAGAAGCATATCACCCTGATATTAAGTTAAAACTTGAAAAGAACGCACGCAGTTGCATCGCTTCAGTAAAAAATGGCACAAGTGATGCGACAGTAGGAAGTAGTGGAATTATGCGTTACCTAATGAAAGAAAATAAACTTTATCTTGCGTATGGACATCTTATTAATGATAGAAGACTGTCACTTGATTTGAATATCGCAACATCACCCGCACAACCGATGTTAAGAGATATTTTGCAAAAAGCAATGTATAGTGTGAGTAACCGTGAGCTTAACGTACTTAAGAAAAAGTGGATAGGTAGTGAAGCGTTGAAAATACCTGTTACTGGGACATTGACCCCAAAAGAATTGGAATATCTTCGTAAGAAACGAGTAGTAAAAATGTGTATTGACCCTGATTGGGAACCTATAGAGTTTGCAGATACCTTAAATGGATACATCACGAAAGGTATGACTACTGATACGATGAATGTAATAGGTGAAGATCTGAATATTACATTCAAAGGTGTGCCGACAAAGGATTGGAGCGAATCTCAACGCTATCTTAAAGAGAGGAAGTGTGATATCCTTCCTGCTGCGGCTAAAACAAAAAAACGTGAAGCCTATGCACAATTTACATATCCGTATTTAGACTATAAATTGGCAATTATTACGAAGGAAAATCAGGGATTTGTCAGCAGCCTTATGGATGTTATAGACAAACCTATAGCAAGAAAAAAAGGATCTGCACTCATTACTCAGCTGGAGAAACTTTATCCTGCTGTAAACATTGTTGAGGCAAAAGATGCTTTAGAATCTTTTGAAATGGTAGATGATGGTAGAGCATATGCCACAATCGCTACCCTTCCTGTTGCATCACACTACATCAATAAATATAATCTTAAATCCATCGGTATTGCAGGGTATACAGATATGCGACTTCGACTTTCCATCGCAGTACGTAAAGATGATCCACTGCTTTTGTCTATACTCAATAAGGCACTTGCGACAATCCCTCTTGAACAACATAAATTAATCTATGATAGGTGGGTTGGGAGACAGGTGTCTCAACCTTTTAATTATTGGTATCTTTTTTATGTCCTCGCAGCATTGTTAATGGGGGCATTTCTTATTCTTTATCGGCAATATGTACTTAAAGAAGCCAATAAGGGATTAGCAAGTGCTGTAAAGCTCAAAACAGAAGAGAATCTAAAGCAGCAGCAGCTTCTGCAAGAGCAGTCAAAATTAGCGGCAATGGGGGAGATGATAGGTGCAATTGCCCATCAATGGCGTCAACCTTTAAATGCTTTAGGCTTAAGTATCCAAAATTTAGAATATGACTTTAATGATGGTCATGTGAATGAAGCATTTATTAAGCGTTATGTGAAAAAAAATAAAGATACAATTGGATTTATGAGCCAAACAATAGACGATTTTAGAAACTTTTTTAGAGTAGATAAAATAAAAGAAAAATTTGGGGTGAAAAAAGCTATTGAAGAGACACTCTCTATTCAAGAAGCTTCTTTAAGGAAGCATAACATAGTAGTAAAAATCACTGGTGATGATTTTGATATTTATGGCTTCCGTAGTGAATTTCAACAAGTTATTCTTAATATCATAACGAATGCAGCCTATGAATTGAAACAGGCTAAGATAGAAACTCCAATGATAGATATTGTGTTAGAAAAACATAGGATTTCTTTGAATGATAATGCGAAGGGTATACCTAAAGAGATAGTTGATAGAATTTTTGAACCTTATTTTACGACAAAAGAGCAGGGAGAAGGTACAGGGATAGGTCTTTATATGTCGAAAATTATTATTGAAGAAAATATGGGGGGTACTTTAACTGCGGTAAACCGAAAAGAGGGAGGGGCCTCTTTTGTGATTGATTTTAAAAGAAGTCTACAATGAGAAATAGACTTTCTAAAATCCTTTTTGTCGAAGATGAACCCGAAATACGATTTGAATTAAAAAGATTTTTGCATCGCTATAGTTCTGATGTTTTCATAGCATGTAACGGGGAAGAGGGGTTGTCACTTTATAAAAAATATACTCCTGATATTGTAATCACGGATATAAAAATGCCAAAAATGAATGGTATCGATATGGCAAAAAAGATTAAACAAATCTCTCCTAATCAAACGATTATCTTTACAACAGCACATAGTGATAATAGCTATTTTCTAGAAGCCATTGAGATGCAGGTAGATGGATATATACTGAAACCTGTTGATCTTGGTCTTTTGAAAAAAAAGATAAATGATATCAATAAAAATATGGAGCTTGAAAGGCAGAAAAAACTGTATGAGAGTATCTTGGATGATGTCGCACAAATGCAGGATACCATGCTTGCTGTTTATGACGAACATGCATTACCTGTTTTTTTCAATCAAAAACTACTTACTTTTTTAGGGTATGCATCACTTTCAGAGTTTTTGAGAGCACATGAATCTTTAAGTAAAAAGTTTGAGATAAACGAAGATTGCTTTTTCCCTGAAAACACTAGTGATATAGATTGGATTAAAGAGATAAAAAATATAGCAGTAGAGAAACGTATTGTCTCAATGAAGGATTCAAAGATAGTAGAATCAAAATTTTTCTTAGTCTCCTTATCGGAAAAGACACAAAGTAAAAATATGATTGTTACCTTTTCTGAGATTACCTCCATCGTGAAAGAGAGACATCAATATATGCATGAAGCCCATACTGATGCATTGACACAAATTGATAATCGTGCGAGATTCAATATCTTATTTGATAAAGCTATACAAAGAAGCAAAGAGAATCAGAGTGATTTAAGTATTATCCTTCTTGATATTGATAATTTTAAACAGGTGAATGATCATTATGGTCATGCGGTTGGGGACAATGTACTTAAACTATTTACAGCACTTATTTTAGATAATATAAGAACGATAGATTCATTGTCACGTTGGGGAGGAGAAGAATTTGTCTTACTTTTACCTGACACTACCTTGTCAAATGCTAAGGATATTGCAGAAAAGCTACGTTTGATGATTGAAAAATATGATTTTGGTATTGATAAAAAATTAACATGCAGTTTTGGGGTGACGGCAGGACATAATGGCGATACTACAAGTGAAAGTCTCTTTGCGTGTGTTGATAAAGCACTCTATAAAGCTAAAAACAATGGACGAAATCAGGTTGTCATAAGTCAATAATCTAGTAATAATAGAGATAAATGTACTGGCTGAGAGGAAGGGATTCGAACCCTCGGTGAGTTACCCCACACAGACGTTCCAGGTCTGCACCTTCGACCACTCGGACACCTCTCAATCATTAATAGGACGTTTTTTGAGCAAAGCTCAATAAAACTACGCTAACGCTGAGTTTACTTCAGCAGTAGGCTCATGTGACTAGTCACATTAAAATTTAGTATCTTCTATCAATAAGTAAAAACGTTTTAGATTATTGTTTAGATATTGTAGTACCTCTCTCCAGATACCTGCGGCACCCAGTAAAGGAAGGTGGGCTGCTATGTTCCCATCCTGACCCGTTGTCTTCCAGTACCGTTGCACAGGTCTAAAAAGAGGCGAGAGAATTTTAGCCAAAAATAGCTTAATAGTAAGGTGTTTACTCTTCTTCGTCATTGATGACTGACCACTCGTCAAAGGGTAGGGCTTCAAAGTGTAGTTTCTCTATCGTGTATTCATAAGCATTTGCGACAGTGATGATGGTGACTTTTTTGATGCCGTATTTTTTGTAGAGGCTAAATTTATTTTGTGATTTTACCCAAAGACTCTCTTCGCTCTCAAAAGGTGCGGGGATGATAAGTTCGTCCTCTTCTGTAATGTAGCCATGTATCCCTAATGTCTGCACCCCTATATGATGTTTCATCAGTGCAAGAGCAATCATAGTGTCAAACTGTAAGATAAAGGGTTGTCCCAATGTGAGGTATTTGGCAAAGGCAAAGTCAAAGAGGAGCATTTTTTTACCAGACTTCTGATATCGGTCATCGATGAAGAGTATGAGTTTCTCTTCGGTAAAACGTTTGATGGTTTTGTAGAGCCAATCTTTTGAGACTTTGAACTTCTCTTTAGCAAAAGTATATATCTGATGGGTTGTAAGATGTTTTGTGTGATGTTGTGCGAGAAGGAGCAATAGTTTTTGTTCCTGAATATCAAATGAGCTTTGAAAGAATGTTTTCATCGCATGCTGGCTATTTTTTTGTGAGCGTGCAAGAAGAGGTAGGGTTCCTGAACGTAAAAAATGGTTAAAACCACGATTTTGGGCTGAGGTGTTTTCGAAGGCCAAGAACTCTTCATAGTCTAACGGAAATAATTCTACAGCTAAAAAGTTTTTGTCATTCATAGGTATGCGTGTTACGAGAATGAGTTGTATGACGTTTGGAAATGTAGTGAGCATACCTTCTTCATAATGGTCTAAAACCAAAATATGAATGCTATGCTTATCTATATAGTGTTGCAGCGTCAGTGTATCCAGTGTGTTGAAGATGAGGTTTGGATCTTCTAAATCAATGTAGAGTACTTGTTCCTGTATAGCTTGAGAAAGATAATCTAAGATCAGAGATGTTTTCCCTGCACCGCGTACACCATAGAGGTTTATATCTCCCTCTGTGGGAAGATGAGATTTTCTAGGTACGAAAAAGTCACTGTTTGGTAGTTGGTTTTGGTAATATTCGAGTAATTGCATAGCTAAATACCTATATTTTTCCTTATTAAAAGGAAATATTTTTCAGTATTGTAGCAGTTTTAGGGTTAAAAGTATTGCACCTTTCAAAAACTTTGGGTATAATTCGCGTTCCTAAATTTATGTTAGAGGGTTAAATCCCTGTGTTTAGGCACCTTGGCATTGCCATGCTAACGAGTTCTTTAAAGGGTAAATATGGAAAAAATTAGATTAAAGCTTAAAGCTTACGATCACAGAGTGTTAGACAGATCAGTTGCTGCTATTGTAGATGCAGTTAAACGTACAGGTGCAGAGATTAGAGGGCCAATTCCAATGCCAACTAAACTTAAGCGTTATACGGTTCTTAAATCACCACACGTAAACAAAGATGCGCGTGAGCAGTTTGAGATCAGAATTCACGGAAGAATGATCGACATCGTTTCGGCTACTTCAGATACTATAGACTCTCTTATGAAGTTAGACTTAGCACCTGAAATCGAAGTTGAAATCAGATCAATGGACAAGTAGGAGTAGAGAATGGAATTTATTATTGAAAAAATTGGTATGAGCAGAACTGTTGATGTACCAAGTGTTCCAGTTACACTTTTAAAAGTCATTGAAACGAAAGTTTGTGAAGTGAAAGAAGACGGAAAAGCACTTGTTGCATATAACTCAAGCAAAAAACTTAATAAGAGCATCGAAGGTCAGCAGACTAAATTTGGTGTATCTAAAGAGTTTAACAAATTTATGACTATCGAAGTTGCAGAAGGTACTGAAGCGGGTGATTTAAATCCAGCAGCACTAGCTGAGGCAACACTTGTGAAAACATCTTTAGATACTAAAGGTAGAGGTTTCCAAGGTGGTATGAAACGTCACGGATTTGGTGGTGGACCTGCGTCACACGGACATAGATTTGGTAGACGTATTGGTTCTATTGGTAATGCTGAGTGGCCTGGACGTGTTCAAAAAGGTAAAAAAATGCCTGGACAATACGGTAACACAAAAACAACTGTAAAAAATGATGTAATCTCATTTGATGCTGAAAACGGCATCCTAGTATTAAAAGGTTCAATCCCTGGACACAATGGTGCTAGAGGATTAGTAAGGATAGTTAAATAATGAAAACAACAGTAATTAAAACAACAGACCTTCCACAAGCATTTTTAGAAGTGCACCCACATAACCTTTACTTATATTGTAAAGCATATGCAGCGGGACTTAGAGCAAACACTGCGCAGACTAAAAACAGATCTGCAGTAAGTGGTGGTGGTAAAAAACCATGGGCTCAAAAAGGTGGAGGACGTGCAAGAGCAGGTTCACTTAGATCTCCTATCTTCGTAGGTGGTGGTGTTGCATTTGGTCCAAGTACAAACAAAAACTATGACCAAAAAGTAAACAAAAAGCAAAAGAAACTTGCCCTTTACCATGCAATCGCTGAAATGGCTGCAAACGAAAAAGTATTCGTAGTAGATAACATTGCAGTTGAGTCTGGTAAAACAAAAGATGCTATGGCACTTGTAAACGGACTTGGACAAAGAGATGTACTTGTAGTTAAAGAGATGATTGATGATAAGACTTTCTTAGCATTTAGAAATCTTCAAAATGCATATCTTATTGAACCAAATGAGCTTAATGCTTACCTTGCTGCTGCATATCACTCAATCGTGATTGAAAAAGCAGTATTTGATAAATTGACAAAAGAGGCTTAATATGGCAGATATTACAGATATTAAAGCAATTATGTATACAGAGAAGAGTTTGGCTCTTCAAGAAGATGGTGTTATCGTAGTTCAAACCACTCCTAGAATGACTAAAAATGGTCTTAAAGAAGTGTTTAAAGAGTTCTTTGGCATTAACCCACTTAGAGTGAACTCAATGAGAGTAAACGGTAAAGTGAAAAGATTTAAAGGTATTGAGGGAAAAAGACCAGACACTAAAAAGTTCTATGTCAAACTTCCTGAAGATGCAAAAATCGAAAGCTTAGCGGTATAAGGATAGAAGATGGCAATTAAAACATATAAACCAACCACACCTTCACGTCGTTATATGACTAACCTTGACAGTGGTGATATCACTGCTAAAGCAAGTGTTAGAGCACTACTTAAAAATCTTCCAAGATCTGCAGGTAGAAACAGTAACGGTAGAATCACTTCTCGTCACAGAGAAGCAGGTGCTAAAAAACTATACAGAATCATCGACTTTAAAAGAAACAAATTTAACATCGAAGGTACTGTTGCAACTGTTGAGTACGATCCGTACAGAAACTGTAGAATTTGTCTTATCAAATATGTTGATGGTGACAGAAGATACGTACTTCAACCAAAAGGTCTTAATGTAGGTGATAAAATCATGTCTGCTGAGTCTGGTCTTGATATCAAAACTGGAAACGCAATGAAATTGATGAGCATCCCTGTAGGTACATTGGTACACAACATTGAGATGAGCCCAGGTCATGGTGGTCAAATCGCACGTTCAGCGGGTGGTTATGCACAAATCATGGGTAGAGATGGTAAATACGTTTCACTTAGACTTCCATCTGGTGAAATGAGATACATTCTTGGTGAGTGTTTGGCAACGATTGGTGCTGTTGGAAATGAAGACTTTTCAAATATAGTAATCGGTAAAGCTGGACGTTCAAGACACCTTGGTATCAGACCACAAACACGTGGTTCTGCGATGAACCCTATCGATCACCCACACGGTGGTGGTGAAGGTAAGACAAACTCTGGTAGACATCCAGTATCTCCATGGGGTACGCCTGCTAAAGGGTTTAAAACTCGTAAAAAACAAGCTAGTGATAAGTTAATTATCTCTAAGCGTAAAAAGTAAGGGG
>DRQB01000093.1 GCA_011330645.1 Campylobacterota bacterium
AGGGAGAGAAAGATAATAGGCGATTAGCCCCAGCACCCCAAAACCTAAAACAACTTTATATGTTGCACTAGCAAGACTGTACGCTAAGAGGCGCAATGCAGTAAAGACAAAGACTCCTAACATCGCTACCGTACCCAGTTTTGCCAATATCAGATTAATCCCTTGAATCTCTTCAGGTTCATACCCAATAAAATAAAGTGCTATAGCCGTTGTCAGTAGAGATGCAAGCAAGGCTAAAGGGAAACGATTAAAGGTCTCCAAGCCTTTTGTGAGCATTTGTCTAATGTTGGGGAGAGAAAATCTCATCTTTATCCTTTTGGATGTTTTATACTTTTATCTTAGCATAATATTATTTCGATATAATCCGCTTCATATTTATCTCTTTTGGACTAAACCCCAAAAAATCTTGATAAGGAAGGGGGTGCTTTTCGATGCCAGGAATTATACTAACATCACGTGATTCATTTGATGACGCGTACAGAAAGTTTAAAAGACAATGTGACAGAAACCTAATCGTTACTGAAGCAAGAGCTAGACAACACTTTGAGACACAAACTGAAAAGAACAAAAAAGAGAAGATTGCAACTCGCAAGAAAATCCTTAAAAAACTCTTCATGCTCAGAAGATACGAGTCTAGACTGTAACAAGTCTTTGGCAGAGCTTTTGCTCTGTCAGTATTTTTACATTTTATAGCAATCCCTCACAAAATATTTCCAAACTCATTACAAATTACCTAACTTTTCGCTAAAATAATAACAATTATTTTCCAAAGGTATCCCCTATGACATTTACAACAACATTACAAAAAGATGCGATTAAAATCATGTTACTTGGTTCTGGTGAGCTGGGTAAAGAAGTAGCCATAGAGGCACAACGTCTTGGCATCGAAGTCATCGCCGTTGACAAATATGAAAATGCTCCTGCACATTTGGTAGCTAACAGAAGCTATGCGATAGACATGCAAGACGAAGCGGCAGTACTTGAAGTGATAGAAAAAGAGCAACCCAGCTTTATACTCCCTGAAGTAGAAGCTATCTCTATTTCTGCACTTTTTGAGGCAGAAAAAAGAGGTTTTCATGTCATCCCCAATGCTGAAGCAGTAAACAAAACCATGAACCGTAAAAACATCCGTGTTTTTGCAGCAGAAGAACTGGGTGTGAAAACATCTGGCTTTGAGTTTGTTACTACACTTGATGGGCTCAAAGAGGCAGGAGAGCGCATAGGGTTCCCTTGTGTCATCAAGCCTGTTATGTCTAGTTCAGGGCATGGGCAAAGCATTGCTAAAACAGCTGATGATATCGAGAAGTCATGGGAGATAGCCAAAGAGGCACGTGGTGATGCGAGTGAGCTTATCGTAGAAGAGTTTGTACCTTTTGATTATGAAATTACCTTGCTTACTGTGCGTAACGAAACAGGTACCGTCTTTTGTGATGCCATAGGGCACGTACAAAAAGATGGTGACTTCATCCTCTCATGGCAACCAATGAACATGAGCGATGCTGCACTTCAAAAAGCAAAAGAGATAGCCAAAGCTGTAACAGACGGGCTTGGTGGTCGCGGTATCTTTGGTGTGGAGTTCTTTGTTAAAGGTGAAGAGGTGTATTTCTCTGAGCTTAGCCCTCGTCCACATGACACAGGAATGGTCACACTCATCACACAAAGTCAAAGCCAGTTTGCCCTACATGTAAGAGCCGTCCTTGGTCTGCCACTTGCTTACACTACTTACGGGTCTGGTGCCTGTGGTGCATACAAAGCGAAAAACGAGAGCCACAACCCTGTACTTGAGATACCGGATGATGCCTTTTCTAAAAACTCTTTTGTAAGAGTCTTTGGGAAACCAGAGTCTCATGTAGGACGTCGTATGGCCGTCAGCCTCGTGCTTGATAATGATGTAGAAGCAGCCAAAACAAAAGCCACAGAAATAGTCAACCAAATCTCAGACAAATAACCATTTCAGGAGAAGTAAAATGAATTTTTTTAGCCGTGTAGTATTGCCCCTGTTTTTATTTATCTACATCGCTGTAGAAACTTATTTAAAACTCCACCATACATCACTTTGTGAGGAAACAGGGTGTAAATTGGCAGGAGAATTACTACGTTTTAACCCACTATATTTAAACTACTTAGGGTTGAGTGCTGTTTTTACCCTATTGGTATTGGGATATGTTTCTCTCAAAAGTAAGATTATGGAAAGACTCTTTTTCATCGTACTTTATGCGGCTATAGCTTTCGAAGCAACAATATTGGGTTACCAATTTTTAGCCAATCCTGAACCCTGTATTTTTTGTTTAGGTATCTTTAGTAGCCTTTTACTCATAGCCCTACTCTCTCATATCAGAAACTTCTTTCTTGTTGCGGCGATAGCCTTATCTATTTTTCTAGGACTCAATACCCTTGCGATTACAAAAAACAAAGCATTTATCACACAAGAGGGTACCTACCTCATTCAATCAGAAACTTGCCCCCACTGTAAAAAAGTAAAAGCATATCTTGCAGAGCATCACATAGCCTATACGCCTATCTCGGTACAGGAAGCCAGTGCCAGAAGTTTCCTCAAATTTGCAGGTATCACCACTATCCCTGTGCTTGTAAGCAAGCGTAACAAAGCCCTCTCACTTTTAGTAGGAGACAAAAAAATTATCGCACATTTTGAAGTACCTGATACTGAGAAAGAAACGCCACAGACATCTTCTTCTCTTCCACAACAAAGTTCTGCTTTAGACCTACCTTCTGATATCTTTTCTGCCACATCGGAACCAGGATGTGCCATCACTGTCACAGAGACACCCTCTTGTGAAGAAAATACTACAGAACATTAAGGAAGCCCTATGCACATCGTAATACTTGACGCTAAAACTCTAGGTGCTGACCTAGACATTTCTATCTTAGAACAGTTTGGTACACTTACCTCCTATGAAACGACTTCAAAAGAAGAAACAGTGGAACGCATAGAAATAGCAGATATTGTCATTAGCAATAAAGTTATCATCACAGCAAATATGATGGAACAGGCTCCTAGACTTAAGCTCATTTGCATCGCAGCCACTGGTATGAATAATGTAGACTTGGAGGCTGCAAAGTTTAAAGGGATAGCTGTCAAAAATGTCGCAGGGTACTCTACTAAATCAGTGGTACAACATACTTTTGCAATGGCACTTTACCTGCTTGAAAAAATGGCGTATTATGATGCCGTAGTCAAAAATGATGCATGGAGCACGTCAGGACTTTTTACCGATGTCTCTCATCCTTTTTATGAAATCTCTGGGAAGAAATGGGGGATTATAGGACTAGGAGCCATAGGACAGGAAGTTGCTAAAATCGCTGAAGCCTTTGGCGCAGAAGTCTCTTTCTACTCTACTTCAGGGAAAAACCTCCACCATGCTTACCCACATCAAAGTCTAGAGTTTCTTCTCAAAGATTGTGACATCATCTCTATCCATGCACCACTCAATGATGAGACTTATGACCTCATCAATGAAAATAACTTACCTTTCCTCAAAGAAAAAGCTATTTTACTCAACCTCGGACGTGGAGGTATTATCAATGAAACAGACTTGGCTTTCGAGCTTGACAGACGTGAGATATATGCAGGATTGGATGTACTTGAAACTGAACCTATCGTCCTCACGAACAGACTCAACGAAGTCAAACATACAGAACGTTTACTTATCACGCCACACATCGCATGGACAAGTATAGAAGCAAGAAAAAAGCTTCTTGATGGCATAGTGAAAAATATACAAACATTTTTACAAAAGTAACAGAAGGATTGTAATGCTTGATGTACTCATCATAGGAAGCGGTGGAGCTGGTCTCACTGCAGCATTGGCGGCAAAAGATATCTCAACTGTAGATGGAGTAGGATTAGGCAATGCTTCTATTTTAGTCGTAGGGAAAGTCTACCCTACCAACTCCCAAACCTCTATGGCACAAGGAGGCATGAACGCTGCACTTGGGAATGTAGAAGAAGACCATATAAGCGCGCACATCGCAGATACCATCAAGTCTGCACGAGGATTGTGCAATGAAGATATGGTACGCCAAATGTGTGCAGATGCTCCCCAAACCATACAGTGGTTAGAGAGCATCGGTCTACCTTTCTCACGTTTAGATAACGGTAAGTCAGGGGTGGAAACAGTAGCCCAAAGACAAATGGGTGGAGCCTCTGCCAAACGTGCCTGTTATGCACAAGACTATACAGGACTGAAGATACTCCATACCCTTTACGATACCTGTCTCAAAGAGAATATAGAGTTTTTAGATGAACACTATTTTCTTAATCTTGTAACTGAAGATGGCACAGCAAAAGGGGCAACTTTTTTAGACATACGTACAGGTGAAGTCAAACAAATTCACGCAAAGTCTGTCATCATTGCTACAGGTGGGTATGGTAGTCTTTATCATGGCTACACGACAAATGCCTATGGCAGTACAGGAGATGGTGTAGCTGCAGTATTACGTGCAGGTGGAGCAGTGAGTGACATGGAGTTTGTACAGTTTCACCCTACTGCACTTAAAAATTCGAGCATACTCATAAGTGAAAGTGCCAGAGGCGAAGGTGGCTACCTTGTAAACTCTGAGGGTGAACGCTTTGTCGATGAGCTTAAACCCAGAGACGAAGTAGCACGTGCTATCTTTGAACAGTTTCAAAACAACCAAGAGGTCTTTTTAGATGTACGTCACTTAGGAGAAGAAAAACTCATGGAACTTTTACCCCAAGAGGTAGCCCTTTGCAAACTTCATGAGCATGTAGACCCAGCCAAAGAGCTTATCCCTATTAAACCTGTGGCACACTACAGCATGGGTGGGATAGATGTGGACTATGCCCTTGAAGTCACAGGCATCAAAGGTTGCTTTGCCGTAGGTGAATGTTCCAATGCCAAAGTCCATGGTGCCAACCGTCTTGGGGGGAACTCTCTACTGGAGATTACCGCCTTTGGAAAGTTTGCAGGAGAGAATGCCTACAAACATGCTGTCTATGCTTCCAATAAAGAAGCAGATGACAGACAACTGCAACAGGACAAAAAAGAGATAGAAGCCATTTATAAAAAAGAGAACTCTCTCAACTTCTACGAAAAAAGAGAAAGTTTAGGCAAACTCTTTTATGAGAAAGTAGGTATCGTAAGAGACAATGTCAACCTCACTAAAGCTATGGAAGAGGTCATCGCGATGCAAGTGATGCAAAAGAAGATGGGACTTAGCGATAAAAACAGAGAAAACAATACCAACCTTATCGAGTACCTAGAGTTTCAAAATGCCCTACTCTTAGCCCCTGCCATCATCTCCGCAGCACTTGCACGTGATGAGAGCCGTGGGGCACATTACAAGGTAGGCTTTGAAACCCAAGATGATGAGAAGTTTAAGCAACATATTGTGTTGCAGTGGAAGGATTGATATGCAGATAACCATATTACGAAGTGAAAACAATACCCATCAGACCTATATACTGGAAGACAAAGAAACAACACTTCTAGGTGCTCTTACGCATATCAAAGCCACTCAAGATGCAACACTTACATTTACTGCAGGTTGTCGTGCCTCTGTCTGTGGGACGTGCTCTGTACGTGTGAACGGGAGAGAAGAGTTAGCCTGTGCCTATAAAATCAAAGATGGTGATGTGGTAGAACCACTTAACTACCACCCTGTACTACGTGACCTCAAAGTAGATAAAAACAAAGCCAAAGAAACTTTGGTAAAAAGTACGGCATGGCTACACGATTTTCAAGAGGCTTCACTCACCCATAAGGATGAAAAACTCACCGAAACACAAACAGACTGTATACTCTGTGACTCTTGTTACTCTGCCTGTCCTGTCTATGCAGTCAACCCTGATTTTTTAGGGCCTTTTGCACTGACACGTGCATACCGTTACAGTACAGACAAAAGAGAAGGCAATGCAAAAGCTATCATAGACAACATCCAAACCAACGGTGTGTGGGATTGTACTTTATGTGGAGAGTGTACGGCAGTCTGCCCTAAAGGTATAGACCCTAAAATGGACATCACCATGTTACGAGGAGACTCTATAACCCATGGCTACAGTGACCCAAGTTTTGCTACGCAGAGTTTCGGGACACCCAATTTTGGATTTGACCCTAATAGTGGATTTTAATCTGCCTGTGCCTTCTCAAACCCTTCAACAATCACTTCAGGAATCTTCAGAGGTCTCATCTTCTTGCTATCTACAAATACCCACTCTGTTTTACCTTCACAGATTAGTGCCTTATCACTAGGACGTGTGAGTACATAACGACGAATAGACATAATTTTGCCTATCTCTTCTACCCATGTTTCCATTTGTAGTTCATCATTTTCAAAAGAGGGTTTTTTGTATTCGATAGTGTGAGAC
>DRQB01000094.1 GCA_011330645.1 Campylobacterota bacterium
ATCACTCATAATTGTCCTAAATGGTATTCTTTTGCTATAATTTACCTAGTGTATACTTAGATACGATTTATGAAGGAAGCAAATGCTGGATTTTTTAACATTTAAGACTTTCATTACTCCTACCCTTTTAATTTTTAGCTATTATATTGGAGCTATTTTTATCCCCTTATTAAGTTGGTATATTGCAAGATTTATCAAAGATACCTATTTCCCCCATATTTCAAAGCACATAAATCAGACAATTCATCAACAAAGCAGTAGCAAACAGCGTATACTTATGATACTGTTTTTTATGCTATGTTTCTTCTGTATGGAGGTATTTTGGAGAATTTTATTTGAATTTTTTATTGCCTACTTTGATATGCATGATGCTTTGTTGCAGTTAACTAACAATTAATAAAACTTTGTTATCCTCTTACAAATGATAGTAATAAATAACCTCTCACAAGCTAGTTGTATACTTACCATATCATTCGATGAGAAAGGACAAAAAGATTAGTAAGATGACTATGTTAAAAAGTATTTGTATTACAGCGTTGTGTTTCTCACTTTCTCAAGCAGAACAAACAAAAATACTTATAGAAGAACCAAGCTATTACGATATTGTTCAGGCTGATGTTTCTAAGAAAGTTATTGATTGGTCAAATATAGCAGATACTACTATCAGTCAATGGCTAGGAAATGATGAAAGCAATCTATCCTGTGTCTCAACAAAAATTCTGAAACCAAAATCAAAATCTATTGATGCATTTTTCCAAAACAATAAATATTTTAATGAAACTGAAGATACCTTTATTCGTTTACGTACGGACAGTGACTTCCAAACCAAAGCATCGAGTAGCTTCAACCTGAGACTCAGTGCACAACTTCCTTTTAGCAAATGTAAACAACAATTAAAACTTTTTGTTGAAGATATCTCTCTTAATAGTGATAAACAACTAAAAACAAAATCAGATAATGCAGACACCAATCTAGGTATTCGTTATTTTGGGAAAGTAAGATCAGGAATTGAGTCGAGATATTCACTAGGAATTCGTGGTATTAATCCTTACGTAAGTGCAAGATACAGACTCCCCTATCAGACCGATAAATGGTTTATTGACACCACACAAACTTTTCAATATTCCATTAAAGATGCTTTTGAAGAAGAAAGTAATATCTATTTTGATAGAGCATTAGAAAATAAAACACTTTTCCGTTTTAATATTCAACGTGGTACGTCATCAGATGTCGAAGGCATGAATTATGGTTTTACATTTCAATATTATCTCAATCCAAAGCAAAATGTTGGACTTCGTTTGTCACAATCCTTTTTAGGAAACACAAAATACAAAACCCCACAAAATATACATCAAACAAAATCTTATAGTGGTATTAATAATTATGTTACCTCTTTAAGTTATAGAGCCAATATTTGGCGTAAATGGTTTTATTATGAAATACGCCCTGCTGTAAACTTTCATAAACAATATCATTATAAAGCAAATTACTCCGTGCGAGTGTTTTTTGATTTTTATTTTGGAGAATATCATTAAATAAGACTCTTTTTATCCTATTTAATTTTACTTGTGCTATAATCTTTTTACAAAAATAAAACAAGGATTAAATATGCCAAAAATTAACAAATACGTAGACATCTCAGAAGTAGATAGAGAAGCAAAAAAGGACCTTATCGATAGACACTCACCATTTATCACATGTGCAGACACAGCAACTGCTGGTGAGCCATTTGAAGTAACAGTAAAAATGGGTAACGAATATACTCACCCAGATGATTTTGATCACTACATCGAGTCTATTACTCTTTTCAATGGTGAAACTAAACTTGCGCAAGCGACTTATGTTCCAGGAACTCTTGGTAACATCAAAGCACACAATACAACTACATTTACCATCATCCCAACAGGTAAAAAACTTAAACTAGTAGCTCACGGTTACTGTACAAAACACGGTATCTGGGAAGGTACTGAAGTTGAAGTAACAGTTAACTAATTTTACTTCTATAGATAGAGATATTTTTCTCTATCTAGCTTTTTCCTCATTACATTCATCTATTTTAAAATTCTATAATCTTTGTTACAATAAGTTATAGGACATTATATGGAATTTATTATATCACTCTCACCACTTTTACAAGGTACCTTAGCAGGTGTACTTATAGGCTTAATGACTTTTATAGGTATTTTACCTCTACTTTTTTTTAAAAAAATTGACCAAAAGAAACAAGATATTTTATTGGGCATGAGTGGAGGTATTATGCTTGCTGCAACTACTTTTTCTCTACTCTTACCTGCACTTGAAGAGAGCAAACAGACCTTTTTACTCTCTGCTTTTTTAACTGTGACCATCGTCTCACTCTCTATGCTCAGTGGTATTGCATTTATCAAGATTGTAAGTAGATATTTAGATTTTGAACAATATTTTAAAACACAATCCAATATTGATGTAGAATTTGCAAGAAAAGTATGGATATTTATTTTTGCTATTACTTTACATAATTTTCCTGAAGGTATGGCTGTGGGTATGGGTTATGGTCAGCAAGATATATATAAAGCTTTCTCTTTAACTCTAGGTATAGGATTACAAGATATTCCAGAGGGGTTAGCTGTAGGATTGGCACTTTTAAGTATAGGCTATAGTAAAAAAATTGCCATTTTGGGTGTAGCATTTTCAGGATTTGTTGAAACATTATCTGCAATCTTTGGAATCTATACTGTCCATGCAATTGGTTATGTATTACCTATTGGCTTAGCGTTCGCTGCAGGAGCAATGTTTTATGTCATCATTTATGAAATCATACCTGACTTACAAAAACATGGGAATAAAGATATCGCAGTCAATAGTCTGATTGCAGGATTTATATTAATGATGTATTTAGATGTTACTTTAGGCTAAACAGTATTTCAATGATTTTGACAATTTTTGGCTATAATAATCCCACTATATTTTAGGGAGTAGTTTATGAACGACATCACTGCATTTGTTATGCAACATCAAATAGAGACATTATTGCTTGTTTTTGGCATTATATTATTGGCTTTTTTTATTACACATTGGCAGGAAGTAAAGTTTTGGTGGCTTAACTTTTCTTATAATTTTCCAGTTATCGGTAAGATGTCTGGACTTGCAAAAGATATCGAAGGGTTTGATGAGAACCACAAATGGTTCTATTCAGAAGAGAGACTTTGTCGTGACTACTACAACTTTTATGAAAAAGTGGACAAAGACTCTGAGAGTTTTGATGAGGCTAAAGCCTACTTACATTCTGCAGGTGAACTTGGGCGTAAACCTACCCCTACATTTATTTGGATAATGATATTTACATTGGTCATCGTAGAGGCTTTTGGATTTGCTTATGTGCTTGCAGGGTTTACTATCCCCGGTGCATCTGAAGCGACACAGCAAAAAGGTGCCATAGGTGTTGCTGCAATGCTCGCTATCTTACTTGTATGGCTTACGCACCTTACAGGACAGGAACTACACAAAAATACCCTCATCAAGAAAATTCGCCGTTGGTATAAAAATGACAACGCAGGTGGCTCAAACTGGAGAGACCTTAAGCCAGATGAACAGCTCATTACTATAGACAATACCTTTGATGATGAGAAATCACCCAATTACATCAGAATGCTCAATCGTTTGGATGTCAATGATAAAGTAAAAGCTACCTACACAAAAACCATTTTAACGCTAATTTTCATAGGTGCAGTGGCTATTGGAGCAACATACATTAGACATATTACTTTGCAAAATGAGATTGCTTCTGCGCATGAGAGTGCTATCAACATCTTTAATGATGATGCCTCTCCTTTTGGTAATGCAAGTACCGATGATGATATGGGAGCACTTTTTGGTGATGATGACACAAAAGGTGCAGAAGATGATTTGGCATCACTCTTTGGCGGTGATGCACCTGACACCTCTAAACCAAGTAGCAACAATGCGTCCAAACTTACCAATGAAGATATCAATAACCAAAAAGGTGGTGATGCAACGTTTGTGATTTTGGGATTACTCTTTGTGTTTATCCAGATTTTGGGTATTTTCTTTGGAATGCACTATGACTATGCAGGGCGTGAATCGAAAGAAGCATACGAATGTCTTAAAGGATTTAGTACGAAGAAAGCATTCCTCTCTTACTATGAAAAAGCCAAAACACACATAGCAAGAGTGGCACAAAAGCAGTTACAAAAGCTGCAACATAAAATGAACATCATCAATGACAACTCTGGTACTGATGCTGAGACAACAGCGATATTGCGTAACAATAAAGACAGAACCTTTAAACAATATCTTACATTTGAGGACAGATAATGAAGAGAGTATTACTTACACTATTGGCATTAAGTACCCTTATTTTGGCACGTAATGATGTACCAAGCTGTTATGCTGCACTCAAGATGGATAACCCAAATCCTACGGTGGAAAAAGAGCTGTTTATTTTGGTAGATCAAACCACACCACTCGATAAAAACATGATGATATACACCTATAAAAACATGATGAAATTCATCAAAAATGGCTACGCAGTAACCATCGCTTCCTTTTCAGCCAATGCCAACGGTAAATATACAGATGTTGCCTATGCTGGAAAGCTTGAAAATCTCTTGCCTGAGAATGCAAAGCATGACATAGCCAAAAAGACCCTACGCAAGTACCAAGGGTGTATGAATGGTCAGTATAAATATGCAAAGAAAAAGGCTACCAAGTCTTTGGTGCGTGTACTCAAAGGGGCAAACAAGAAACTTCCTCACTCAGATATTATCAAATCTTTGGATGATATTGCATCCCATATCATTAAGCCTTCACAGGCATCTAAGAAAGTTGTTTTACTGGTATCTGATATGATAGAACACTCTTCTATTACTACTTTTTACTCTAAAGGACTCATCAAAAAGATAGATGTGGACAAAGAGATGTCAAAAGTTAAAAGCTCTGGTCACCTTGCAAACTTCTCTGGTGCAGATATCTATGTTATAGGGACAGGAGTCATCGGTAAAAAAGGGTATAGAGATGCAAAAACACTCACAAGACTTACTGATTTTTGGGAACAGTACTTTGCCCAAACAAATGCAAACCTAAAGGCACTTGGTACACCGATGCTTTTAGAAGATATTCAATAATCTTCTAAAAGCCAAATAAAGGAACACTTATGAACAAAAAGTTTTTAGTATGTATACTGCTTTCTTTTTCTTTACTATTAAGCTCTTGTGGGTCTTCTTCCAACACAGACACACAAACATTAGCACAAGCAGAAAAAGAATTCATACATGCTCTCTTTTTAACAGAATACCTATGGTATGACCAAGTGGCTTCCAATATAGACTATACAGCTTTCAGTACACGTAAAGGTATGATTGACTCCCTTAAAGTATCTCCACCTGACAAATGGAGCTTTACATGGACAAGTGAAGAATATAATAATTTTACAAATCAAAAAACAGCAGGTTTTGGATTTGGTTTTACCCCAGAATTTACTGTGTTTCTTGTACGCATAGGTGCACCTGCTTATCATAAACTCTATCGAGGAGACAAAATACTTCAAATCAATGGAGAACCAGCGTCTAGAACAAATCTTACAAGAGCCAAAAATAACACAACATCACCTACGACTTTTACTATACTGAGAAACAATACCCAAATGAATGTTGTTATCACTCCACAAGAGTACACCTATAAAGTCACTTCAGGAAAAGTGTTAACCAAAAACAATCAAAAGATTGGCTATATGAGGTATGATAGTTTTACAGATAGTTCTGTTTCAGAATTCGAAAAAGTTTTTACTACTTTTAAAGAAAATAATATCTCTGAGCTCATCATTGATATGCGCTACAATGGCGGTGGCTCTATAGACACAGCCAGTGCCCTACTCGACAACATTACCAACGCCTATCCAAATCAAAGACAAGTCTATTTAGACTGGAATCCAAACTACAAAAATCGTAACTCAACCTATACTTTTGAAGGTGAAGATTTGGCTGATGGTAATGAGTTAACAATGAAACGTGTATTCTTCTTGGTTACTCAAAATTCCGCCTCGGCCAGTGAACTTGTCATCTCTGCACTCAAACCATATTTAGGGGATGAAAACGTCATTACTATAGGTACACAGACCCATGGGAAACCTGTAGGGTTTACAGGACATATTTACAATAATCACTACTATTTTATAGTAAACTTTTTTGTCAAAAACAATCAAAACCAATCAACCTCTTTTGCTGGTATCCCAGCTACATGTACTGCGATAGATGACTTAAGCCATCTACGAGACGATGAAAATGAAAGTATGCTCTCTACAGCCTTGTATTATATCGATAATCATATCTGCCCATCATAGGTTTTCTAAAGAAGATGGGAGTATAATACTCCCATGAAAAACCTCAAAAATGCTCTTTTACTCAAACAACTTTATCAGCTCAAACAACTAGGGTACAAATATACCTCTGTAAGCGCATATAAAGAAGAAGAGCCAAACTTCACTTTACCAAATACATTAGAAGCTTTGAAAAAGCAAGCCATGGAATGTCATCTTTGTACCCTTAGTAAAAGTAGACAAAAAGTAGTCTTTGGTGAAGGAAATCCCCATGCAACGCTCATGTTCGTGGGAGATACACCTAGTTCGAGTGATGATGGTATAGGTCATATTTTTACAGGACGTACAGGTGATTTACTGACAAAAATGTTAGAAAATGTGTTAGAACTAACAAGAGATGATATTTATATTACAAATATTCTTAAATGTCGTGCCCTAGATACACAAATGCCTTCTGCTGCCCATGCACATACCTGTCATCCCTATTTGTTAAAAGAAATAGCGCTGATAAAGCCTAAGTTTATCATCACATTGGGAACATTGGCATACCAATATTTAACAGGTGATGATAGCCCCATAGAAAATGTAAGAGGCACACTTCACCAACAAGACAACTATACTATTATCCCCACATACCATCCAAACCATTTACTGAGAAATCCTTCATCAAAAAAAGAAGTCTTTGAGGATTTATTAAAAATCAAAGACTTAATCCATAAATAATAGATATTTTTTGACATTTTTTTGATACACTAAAGAAAAGATATATCATAGATTATTTCAGGGGAGAAATATGCTAACTAAATATATAACAACTATTACAAAATATTTAGTTGTTTTTATAATGTTTTTTTCTATCTTAACCCCTGTAGCAATGGCAAATGCACATATTGACCTAGATGAAAACACATCATCATATACTGATTTTAAAGTAGATTATTATGTAGAGAAACTTGGTGCAAATATGAATATAGAACAAGTTTCCAATCTTTATTTCAATCAAGAAACCTCAAATGCTTTTAGCTTTGGATACAAAGAAAATACCTTTTGGTTTCATTTTTCTGTTAGCAATAATACTACTGAAACAAAAAGCATGGTTTTAGAATTTACAGAAATCATACATGAAACAGTTGATTTATTTAGTCTCTCTAATCAAATAATACATATGAAGAATGGTTTACGTATTCCTGTAGATGCACGAGAAATCAAAGAATCAAACCCCTCTTTTCCTTTGACTTTTTTACCTTATGAAAATAAAGATATTTACGTAAAAGTATCTTCAATCTATGGTGTTTTTGGGGCAATACAACTTAAAACAGAAGAAAAATTTAATGCCGATCTTCAACTCAAAAAGTATCTTTATATCATCTACTTTACAGCTGTCATAATCATTGGGCTTTATAACCTGATTATCTTTTTTTATTTACGCGAAAAAATTTATCTTTACTATATCGCTTATGTCTTTATTTTCGTTCTATGGGCTGCCAATTATAAAGGTGTTTTACTTCCTTTTATTAGTATGAAGGTCTATGATTTATTGCAAATCACCATTCCTATTTTCTTTATTTTCTTTATTCTTTTTTCACAAGCCATATTAGAAACAAAAAAACATTTTCCCGTTTTACATAAGATTCTTTCATCCTTTATTATCGTCTGTCTTGTAAGCCTGGTATGGATGTTTATTTCGATGCATTCTGGTTTTTATTTTATGAATGCTGCAGCAGCACCTATTTTTCCTTTTTTACTTATCGTATCTTTTTGGGCTTTATATCATAAACATAATGCAGCTAAAATTTATCTCATCGCACTTTCCATATACATAGTTGGTATGAGTCTTCTCAGTCTTCTTGCCTTGGGTTTACTCCCATATAATCTCATTTTAAGCCATGCAGCCATGATAGGTTCTTTTTTTGAAATTATACTTTTTTCTCTTTTACTTGCCTATCGTATCAATAGTGTCAGAGAAAATTCTGAAAAAACACAAAAAGAGCTTATCCTCCAACAAAAAACAGAAAGTACTCGCCTCTTCCATACCGTAGCAGAAAAAACTATGGCACTGCACCGTGCCAAAGAACAGCTAGAAAAAGAGCTTGCAAGGAAAGAAGCATTGGAAGCACATTTAAAACACCTGGCTTCTACCGATCCTATGACAGAGCTTCTAAATAGACGGTCTTTTTTTGACATATGTGATGAGGCGATGATGGAGGCAAGTGCTAATGAACAAGCACTAACCTGTCTTATTATTGATATTGATCATTTTAAGAACATCAATGATACCTATGGACATGATATGGGAGATAAAGTCATTAAAACCATTGCAAAATTAATGCTTGATAATACACGTACTATGGATTATATCGGACGTATTGGAGGTGAGGAATTTGCTGTCCTTATGCCAAATACAGATATGGATTCTGCCTATCAAATTTCAGATAGGTTAAGAGAAAATATATCTAAGTATAAAATGCTTCTCAATGATAAAAGTGTCTCTGTCACAGTGAGCATTGGACTGAGTTATCTTACCCATGAAGATAAAAATATTCATACACTTTTAAAGCGGGCAGATACAGCACTTTATGAAGCAAAAGACAATGGACGAAATCAAGTCTGTTGTATCTGATATTACGTATATTTTCCTACGCAATTTATATCTTTATGTTATAATAAATAATATAGTGAAGTAAAAAGTGTATATCATCATTTAAAATAAATGGAGGTATGAGATGTCACTGCGTTTTTATCTACTTATCATCTTTCTTTTTAATCTCGCCCTGCCTCTTTATGCCATGCCAAGTATTATACTGGAAAATACAAAACCTACCTATACAAATTTTTCTGTTGAAATATTTGAAGATACACAAAATAAAGATCCTACAATCAATGAGATACAGACAGCCACTTTTAGAAAAAATATCTCAAATGCCTTTTCATTAGGCTATAAAATATATCCTGTCTGGTTCCGTTTTAGCATATATAACCAAACACAATCATCTGCAAATATGATTTTAGAAATGACAGAAATGTTTCATAATGTAGATTTATATACCTTATCAAACCAAACAATTACACATGAAAAAAATGGCTTACA
The DNA here is from genome assembly GCA_011330645.1 of Campylobacterota bacterium. Lineage (GTDB taxonomy): Bacteria > Campylobacterota > Campylobacteria > Campylobacterales > Sulfurovaceae > Sulfurovum. The sequence goes on from DRQB01000094.1 coordinate 9,402, forward strand.
AGTTCCCATTGAACAACGTACAATACAAGAAATAAATCCCTCATTTTTACTACACTTCACAAAAGGAGAAAGGAAACAAATCTATATTAAACTCACTTCTACTTATGGATTTTTTGGTGCATTTTATCTCAAAACACCTAATCAATTTAGAAAAGATACACAAGTTCAAAATAATCTTTACATCTTTTATTTTGGAGCCATTATTGTCATTGCACTTTATAATCTTTTTATTTATCTCTACCTCAAAGAAAAAATCTATATCTACTATGTACTCTATGTCATTAGTTTTGCTTTATGGGCTTCACTCTACAGAGGGTTACTGTACAACTATATTGACCTTAACACATATAACCTGCTCCAAATAAGCATCCCCACCTTTTTTATTATGCTGATACTTTTCTCACAGTCTGCATTGAAAACCCAAAAAAATTTCCCCTACATCCATAAACTTCTCAATATATTTATGATACTTATGGGTATTAGCTTTATTTGGATGCTAGTATCACTCCATGACGGTTTTTATTTTATGAATATCATAGTTATTCCTATCTTACCCATACTTTTATTTCTTGCCATTAAAGCTTCTATGCATGGTTACTTTATCGCAAAAATTTATCTACTTGCATTACTCATCTATTTTGTAGGTATGTGCATGGTCACCCTTTTGGCATTAGGATTATTTCCCTATAGTCTCACTGTTCGTAATGCCCCAGTTTTGGGTTCTTTTTTCGAAGTAATACTCTTCTCTCTTTTACTTGCATATCGTATCAATCTCTTACGTCAAGAAAAGCTCCAGTCACAGGAAAAACTTTTAACGCAAGAACATACTGAAAAATCACGACTCTTTCATATGGTTGCAGATAAAACCATGGCATTAAAAAAAGCAAAAGAGAGATTGGAAAAAGAGTTAGAGAAGAAAAAAATATTGGAAAAATATTTAAAAGAACAGGCCTCTACAGATTCAATGACAGGACTCATGAACAGAAGAGCATTTTTCGATAAGGCAACAAAAGAATTGGAACGCTGTCAACGTTATCATACAGCGCTCTCTTGTCTTATTATTGATATCGATCATTTTAAAAAAGTGAATGATAGCTATGGACATCATGTTGGGGATATTGTAATAAAATTTATTGCAGAAGAAATTTTAAAAAATACACGTCATATCGATATAGTTGGACGTATAGGGGGCGAAGAGTTTTCCATTATGATGCCAGATACAGACAACGAAGATGCCTTTCATTTAGGAGAGCGTATACGAGAAAAGATAGAAAAAAGAGTCATAGCATTTGATGATAAAGTAATTTGTGTCACTGTGAGTATAGGTCTTTGTAGTGTCAATCACAAAGATACAGGTACATTACAGACTATTTTACAACAATCTGATGATGCCCTGTATCAAGCAAAAGAAAATGGTCGTAACCAAATTATAGAATATAAATAATTACGCCTCTTTCACAATCTTCTCGATAATCCCAACAATACTAGGATCTTCAAGAGTAGAAGTATCTTGTGTAATCGCCTCGCCTTTAACGATGGAACGTAAGATACGTCTCATAATCTTCCCTGAACGTGTTTTAGGTACATCAGGTACAAATGCCATAGCATCACAAAGGGCTATCGCCCCTATCTCTTTTTTAATCACTTGATTGATAGCTACTTTGAGCTCATCAGAAGCGTCATCAGGGTTTTTCAAAACAAGATAAGCAAAGATACCCTCACCTTTTATTTCATGTGGTTTTCCTACCACTGCCACAGCAGCTACAGCGTCATGTTTCTTAATAGCCGCTTCAACCTCTGCTGTACCCATACGGTGACCAGAAACGTTGATAACATCATCTGTACGTCCTGTAATGGTAATGTAGCCATCTTCATCCATCATGGCACCA